>JAXHVO010000104.1 GCA_034189135.1 Thermodesulfobacteriota bacterium
TTGATAGTCAATCTGGTAAATTTATGTATCAGAGTCGTGTTTGAAAGCTTGGGGAGGAGAACCAATTAGAACACCAGTGGATATGGAACAAAAACAATCGATCAGAAGATGGGTGATCTTCACCATTGCATCCTTGCTGTTTGTGCTGTCACAGTTTTATCGGGCCTCCATTGCCGTCATCGCCCCTCAGCTGATTGCAGACACCGGGTTGAACACCAGAGAGTTAAGTCTGATATCGGCGGCGTTTTTCTATGCCTTTGCCCTGGCTCAGATCCCCATCGGTATTTATCTGGATCGGTTTGGGGCACGGTGTACCATGACTTTTCTGTCCTTGGTGGCTGCTGTGGGAGCCCTGGTGTTTGCCCGGGCGGATTCGTTTGACGGATTGATGGCCGGGCGCCTGTTACTGGGTATCGGTATGGCCTGCAATTTGATGGGGACGTTAAAGCTGCTCACCATGTGGTTCAGCCCGGTTCGATTTGCCACCCTCGCCGCGCTGGTGGTCTCCATTGGAACGGCCGGCAATATCATGGCGACCACCCCACTGGTACTGCTGGTGCAGACCTTTGGATGGCGAATCACCTTTACGCTGTTTTCCGGGTCCAACCTGCTGCTGGTAATTATTTTCTATGTCGTGGTGACCGACGGCCCCCATTCGAGCATTCCATCCAAACAAGAGGATTTGCGGCCGTCTTTGGGTGATACCCTGTCAGGGATTGGAAATTTATTTCATACCAGGGACTATTGGATCATCTCCCTGGGTACCTTTTGCCGTTACGGTATCTTTGCCGCCTTTCAGGCACTGTGGGCCGGGCCGTTTCTGATGAATGTGATGGGATTGTCCGCCATCACCACCGGGAATATGATTTTTCTCATGAATATCGGCCTGATCTTCGGCGGACCCGTGTGCGGTATTCTATCCGACCGGATCCTGAAAACACGCAAAGGGGTGGTGATAGGCGGTCTGGCAGGGCTATCCGGCATACTGCTGGTGATGGCGTTTTTACCCGCATCCGTCAATCAGGGGGTACTGTATGCGCTTTTTTTCCTGTGCGGCATATTCAGCAGTTCCGGCATGGTGATGTACTCCCATATTAAAGAACGGGTACCGCTGAATAAAGCGGGTGCGGCCATGACGGGAATTAACTTTTTCACTATGGCGGGTGCCGCGGTATTCCTCCAGGGTCTCGGCGCCATGATGCAACACTTTTTCCCGGTGGCCACCCTGGGCGCTGCGGCATTTCAAACCGTGTTCATCGTCTGTTCCGTATGCCTGGCCGCCACGGCCCTGATATATGTTCAATCCCGAGAAACCCTGAGATAATATTTCAAACTGTACCCGGCAAAATATATCAGACGGCAGACCCAGGGGGCGGTCCGGGTAAAATTACAACCGATCGTCTATACTGTTTCTTAAAATATACTCTCCAATTCTCGTTAGACTGCAAATTCCATCCGTTGAACGACAACCTCTTCATCTCTATGTAAAACTTTTGTAAAACATTATAATTATTATGGATATAAATATTCGCTGTGCTATAGTTTAACCCAAGCATTCAAGATTGCCTCCTGGTTCGAGCAATGGATGAATGCTTTCGGACGCAAAATCGATAAAGAATTTTAAAATATCAAGGAGCCAGTTATGATGATGAACACCCCCCCGATTCACCCCCTTGGAACCCAGGCCAGGATTCTACTGTCCAGTGTTTTCGGTCCCTATGCTCAGGATGACCAATATGGAAGCAGAAAGATTAATCCCATGGAACTTTATCACAACCAGGTCACCCGCGTGCAGGGGGTGTATTCACTGCGAATGTTTCACCGCAGCTTCTCGCTTTTAATGATTCAGGCCAATATTGATGCGCCGTGTACGGTACTCGATTTTCCATCCCTTGACCGCTTTATCCGGGAAGTGAAGACCCATTCATACGATATCATCGGTGTCAGCTCCATCGGTCCGAATATTGGAAAAGTGAAAGCCATGTGTCGGTTGATTCGCGAGTATCAGCCGAATGCAACCGTGCTGGTGGGCGGCCATATTGCCTCCATGGAGAATCTTGATAAAATGGTCGAGGTGGACCGGGTCGTCAGGGGCGACGGCATTCGCTGGCTGCGGAAATTCATCGGTCAGGACCCCGAAGCACCGGTGAAGCATCCCATGGCCTACTCGGCCTTCGGGGCGCGAATCTTGGGAGTGACGCTTAGAGACAGGCCCGGAGATGTGGCGGCCATCCTCATTCCTTCAGTGGGGTGCCCCATCGGCTGTAATTTCTGTTCCACTTCCGCCCTGTTCGGTGGCAAAGGCCGGTTTATTAATTTTTATAAAACCGGAGACGAACTGTTTGATATCATGTGCGACATGGAGCGCAAACTCAAAGTGCGTTCCTTTTTCATACTGGATGAAAACTTTTTGCTTCACCGCAGGCGCGCGCTTCGCCTGCTTGAACTGATGCAGGACCATCAAAAGGGATGGGCCCTCAATGTGTTCAGCTCGGCCAGGGTGATCAAATCTTATACCATGGAGCAGCTGGTGGGACTGGGTATCATCTGGGTGTGGATGGGGCTGGAAGGAAAGGACAATCATTATCGAAAATTAAACGACATCGACACACGTAAACTGGTCAGAAAGCTACAAAACCACGGAATCCGCGTGTTGGGATCCACCATTATCGGACTGGAAAACCACACCCCGGAAAACATGCCGGCCATGATCGACCATGCCATCAGCCACAAAACCGATTTTCATCAGTTTATGCTGTATACACCCAATCCGGGAACGCCGTTATATGAAACCCATAAACAGGCAGGCACGCTGTTTGACGAATCTGACTTTTCCCTGGCGGACGCACACGGGCAGTATCGTTTTAACTACAGACATTCCCACATTGCCAACGGGATGGAAGGACGGTTTTTAATCGACGCCTTTACCCGCGACTTTGAGTCCAACGGTCCCAGTCTGGGCCGGCTGATACGGACCATGCTCAAAGGCTGGCAGCGTTACCAAAACCACCCGGATAAACGGATTCGGGAACGATATCGATGGGATAGCGCCCCCATTCGAACCACTTACGCGGGTGCGGTCTGGGCGATGAAAAAACGGCTGGGGAGAAACAGGGCGGTGCACCACCAGCTGAAAATACTTCTCAAAGATCTTTACCGGGAATTTGGCTGGAAAACGCGGGTCATGGCACCCCTCATCGGCATATTCTGCCTGGCAGCCATGATCAATGAAGAAAGACGGCTGACAAAGGGACGGGCTCATGAGCCTGACACCTTTTATGAGAAAAACGATGCCGCATTGGTTCTGGAACAGGCGGAAGTGGTAGAAAAGAAAAAAGCCGTCAGAATGAACTTTCCGTTGCCCAATCCCGCTCCCGGAAGCTATGCGTCTTCCAAATCGGCCTCTGGGTAGTAGAATGCTCTTTTTACCAAACCATTCATGTTTGATTAATGCGGATGAGGAATCTGTGCATTTAAGTTTATAACGATACCATGGGTTTTGCCAAAGGCCATCACCTCTTCGGGTTTGTGCTCACCGGCCTGGTAGGTGGATAAAAATTTCGCTGCTGCCAGCATATGCATGATATAAGAGATATGACCGGAATAACCGGTGTCGTCCAATATCTGAAGCTCCCGGATGGCCTTTTCCGCCATGTTCATGACCTGGCGGCTTAACATGGGTGGATGGTCCGGGCTGCATTCGCGAACAGAATAGATCCTGCGGCAGGAAAAGGGACGGATTTGATAGATCATGCAGGCCTGGTTTTTCATCAAAAAGGGGCAGGCCGAGCGCTGCCCCTTTTCCCTCCTGGTTAAGTCGGCCGCAAGGGCCTTATTTACTTTGAGTTGCCGGGCCCGGGGCAGGCTACGGATTTTTTTCAGGATCACCAGCCCTTCCAGGGTAGTGATATCGATGCGTCCTGCATCGGTGCAGCAATACGCACAGCCTTTGCGGCAGGCCGCCTTTTGTTTATAATCAGCCGCCTGTGTTTCGAAGGCCTGATAGATCGATTGGAGTTGATCGATTTTTTTATCCATACCGGTTCACTGTGTTCCTTGTTTTGCAGACGGCCGCTTTTGTGTTGTCCTGCTAATGCCGGGTGCGGAGGGTGAAATACCTTGGTTAAAAACGGCCTTCCCGCACCTGATCTTTCTTAAGGCCTCCACGAAGTTTCACAATATGTTCGGGTGTCACGCTTTCGTTTTCCGGAAGAGGAACATCCCCTTTTTTCTTGCCCATTTCCGCCACGCTGGTCAACCCGTTGAGCTTTTCAGCTCCGGGAATGGCGGTGGAGTTGTCGCTGTAATAATCAAACCAGGGTAGGCCAAATTTTGTATATTCTTTTGATGTAAATGGTACGGTTGGAGGTGTCTCACCGGTAATTGTTCGCCAGATTAAAGAATTGGCAATATGGACAAAACACCGGCTTTTGTGGTCCATATCCCAGTCATTAAGATCAAAAGGATCATCGTATATTTCCTGCCGCATGCGGCCGCCGGGAGCAAGGCCCATTTCACCTGATGCCATGGGTGCAACTGCCCTGCAGACCGCAGTGGTATCAAATAGCGTTTCTTCCATCTCATCGAATTTCCGTTGGGGAAAACGCCTTTCAAACACCTTCCGTTTCATGGGATAAATCACAAGCTGGATCCCTCCATGCTCTGCCTCGCCGGTGATTTGTTCCTCCGCACTGTAGCCTGAGCCCAGTGGCATGGCAATAAACTGGCGGATAAATCCTTTTTCCACACAGTACCCGTCCAACCAGGGTTGTTCAGAGGACACCATATAGTCCTGGGGTTTTTGCTGCAGCCATTCGGACCAGTTTTCACCGGTCACCGCATTGATCTTTCCGGTGGCCACTTTAATGGCAAAGGGGTAAGAGGTGTCATGTTCTGAAAGATAATCGGAATTAAAGCTCAGCCACAACGCCTCCGACTGGTACATGGGCAGCATCACTCCCCCATGCTCGACCCATAAGGGGGGAACGGTGGGGCCGAAATCATCCACATGTTTCAGGGGAAATCTACCCAAACCCGGGGGAAGGGGATAATCGTTGCCGTCATCCGGGATCCTAAGAGTCCGTTGAAAATCGATGGCAAACTGCGCATTTGGATGGACCTCGGGAAAGGAAAAATTTAAGGTATCATTGATTAATTCAATCATAATAAACCTCCTGTTACCACTTACCGTCTCGCACTTCACGAACGATACGCACCACCGCCTGATCCGGCATGTCTTTTAGGTCGCGTATCAATTGTGCAAACAGTTTGGGGCGTTTTCTGATAATTTCCTGGATGTCCTGTGAAATCTTACCACTCAGAGCCAGCAGAATATCATGGTCTTCATTAAGGTCATTCGCCAGGGCGATAATTTTTTCTTCCGACAGGTATTTTTGTTCTCCACGCTCCAGCTTGCTTAGATAGGATGGCTCAATTCCCACCCGTATGGCCACCTGTCTGAGCGAGTAGCGGGAGTCCCTTACTTTAAGGGCCTCTCTTTTTTCTCTGATGTAGCTGCCGAATATATTTTTCATATGTGTAGTATATAGTACACATTACACAGTTGTCAAGTTGTTTTTTGAGATTTTTCCCCAATGAATTGAAAAAAGGGTTTAAAAAGTTGTTGGGTGTCATACATGGCGAATGCATGGGTTGATTTTACTGGTGAGGGTGGGTCGGAACGAACCAAGATAAATTTGCTGTAGTGGGCGTCGGCAAAAGATATGCTTTTGTCGGGTTTCATTTTATGGTAGGCTCTAATCTTTCAGCAGGTACCGTGGCGATTTTTTAAACTCATATTATCGGTATAAGCATATCTGCCATGGCGTCGGTTTGGTAAACAAAAAATTATCGTAGGAAAAAATCTCAAAGAGTGAAGGAAATACACCGCAGGTGGCAGCATATCAGTATCAGCGGGATTCGGTTTATTTTGTTAAAATAGCTCAAGGCCTGACAGAAGCAGGGGCGGAAGAGCTGACTGAACTGGCGCCAAAGACGTTGCCCCGGAGTTTGGCGGAATTTATTTTAGCGCGGACACATCAACCCTGTATCGAATTAATTATTTGACCCGGCTGGCTTCACGTTGCCTGGCGCCGCTGCTATCATTTCATTGTCATGATACCGATACGCTATACCAGAGGGCAAAACAGATACAATGGGAAGATTTTTTTGTCGATCGCAGCACCTTTGCCGTCTGGGGAACTGTTTCCGACAGTGCGATTTCTCATTCAAAGTATGCCTCACTTCGCCTTAAAGATGCGGTGGCCGATTATTTCAAGGAAAAATCGGGAAAACGCCCTGATGTGTCTATCAGGAATCCTGATATCCTGGTTGATCTTCATATCAGGCATGACAGAGCTACCATAAGCCTCGACACGTCGGGAGGCGCACTTCACCGGAGAGGGTACCGCGAGGAAACCGTACCGGCCCCCATGCAGGAAACCGTGGCGGCCGCGATTATTAGATTTACCAAATGGACCGGATCCTGCCCTTTGTATGATCCCGTGTGCGGTCCGGGAACACTTTTGTGCGAAGCGCTCATGCGGTACTGTCGTATTCCTTCGGGCATTTTCAGAAATAAATTCGGTTTTGAATGTCTGCCTGACTTTGACCGTTCTATCTGGAAGCAGGTTAAGCAAGAGGCCGATGCTGGCATCCGGGAATTGCCGCAGGGACTGATCTCAGGCAGTGATCTGTCCGAAGAAGCGGTGACTGCGGCGAGGATAAACATCATGGGGCTTCATTACGGAAAGAATGTAAGGATTGAAATCACGGACTTCAGAAAGTTGCCTGCTATAGAGGGGCAGGTGATGGTGGCAAACCCTCCTTATGGTATTCGTCTGGGGGAAGAAGAGAACCTTGATGCATTTTACCGGGATCTCGGTGATTTTCTGAAGCAGAAATGCAAAGGTTCAACCGCTTATATTTACTTCGGAGAGCGCGATTATATAAAAAAAATCGGTCTGAAAGCCTCCTGGAAAAAGCCGATCAAGGCAGGCGGGCTTGACGGGAGGCTGGTTAAGTACGACATGTACTGACAAACGCAGCAAGCGAAAACCAGGCCGACTGATTTTTCAGCAACAAACAGTTTACTTGGCTTGACTGATAGGCTTAGGGTGAAATTGGCTGGGGGAACCGCGATCACTTTGTATATACAACCATTCCGACCCATTTAAAAATCTGTCTATTAAATTTGGCCGTCATTAAAAGGAGGAAAAAATGCAGAAAAAATGGACCTATAAAAATTATGAGATTCAGGAGGGATTAAAACCGGGAAGCACCACGTTTCGCTATTTTTTTGTGGTTTCCCAACAGGGGATGAAAAAAGGCCGATTTTGTGTCTGGATCAAGGATGAGGCCTTATCCGGTTTTGATTCGTCGAAAAATTTTGCGACCATTATCTCGTCCCAAAGAGAAATTTGGGGCAAATGGATTAAGGAAAAAATTGATGCGCAGGATTGGCAAAATCGTGCTTTAAAAATTGATCACACCGGAGAAACCGAGATTAACCTGTCGGAGATGAAGGAACATGTGACCATGGATTAGCGGTGGTTTCAAAACCTTTTCTTTGTCCCAAGGTTTTTTTAGCGATCCTTTTAAAGACTTTCTACTTAGAATATCTAATGGTTAAGGAAGTGACCACGCCCCAAACCCAGTTAAATACAAAGACCAGGGCTGGGGTGAGAAAACCAAGTTCTATGCCTGCAACACCTTTTTTCGCTTGATAGGGGAAAACAATAAATAGTTGAACGATGGTGGGAAACAGACTCAATAGTGTGCCTTTGAGAAATGGTTTGGAATTGACCAGGGGCAGGAAAAATATTAAGCCCCAAATACCACCCCAGACAATGCGTGGATATAACCAACTTGCGGTTAAGGCAGGTGTAATCGACACACCCAAAGATTTTGTTATGCCTAAATCACCGGACAACCAAACCACCACGCTATTCGCCAGGGCACCTAAGCACCCGGCCGCAAAAAAAATTAACACTTTCTTCATCGTTTTTTCCTTTTACCAAACCATCTGTTTTGAATAAGGGTATTTTAATTGACTTACCACAAAGGTAATAAGAGCGCCAGTGACAAATTTAGCGGCGTCGCAAAAAGTGTCTTCCTTCAGCTCAGCGGGTCATTGTGGCGCATGTTGTGATCGTTTACAGTATCATAACTACCTCTTTTGATTATAAAAAATTTACGCCCTGATTGTATCGCTGTTTTTGAGCAGGGGGATTTGAACTTTTAACGAATCCATCAATTTTTGACTTTAAAATTATTAAATGGAAATGTATATAAAAATTGTGTATAAGGAAAAGTGCGAGGATTGAAATTTTTTACCTTCCTTACGTAAACCCGAACCTTGGTTAAATATTAACAAGATTTACCCCTGAACCATATGCCGGAGCTGCAAGGCATGTAAAAATTGTCATTTTTCTAAAATCTCTGTGATTTTCCGTGTATTTCCGTGGTGAGACCATAAAAACAAATGACAGCTGAAACACCCGATTTCGTGCATCTGCACGTTCACACCCAGTACAGTCTTCTGGACGGGGCCATCAGGATAGACGATCTGTTGGACCGTGCAAACCAGTTCGCCATGCACTCGGTGGCCATTACCGATCATGGTACCATGTTCGGGGCGGTCGATTTTTATGAAAAGGCAAATCAAGCGGGAATCAAACCGATTATCGGATGCGAATGCTATCTGGCTCCCAGAAGTCTGAAGGATAAAACGCCCCAAGACAACAAAGGACTTTCCCATCTGATTCTTTTGGCTGAAAACCAGGAAGGGTATAAAAATCTGTGCAGGCTGGTGACTGTGGCCCAGCTTGAAGGATTCTACTATAAACCCCGCATCGATCGGGAGATTTTAGCAGAATTAAGCACAGGGCTGATCGGGCTTTCAGCCTGCCTTCACGGAGAAATACCCACGCTGATTAGAAGAGACAGGATCGATGACGCGGATGATGCAGTCCGCAGGTATCTGGATATCTTTGGCGAAGGCAATTTTTTTCTTGAAGTTCAAAACAACGGCATCGATGTTCAGGAAAAGGTGAACCTGGGCTTGTTGGAAATGAGCCAAAGGCTGTCTATCGGACTGGTGGCCAGCAACGACTGCCATTATCTAAATAAAGAGGACGTTCGTGCCCACGATGTGCTGTTGTGTATTCAGACCGGCAAGACCGTTCATGATTTCGACCGCTTAAAATTCAGAACCGATCAGCTTTATTTCAAATCCAAACCAGAGATGGTCCAATCTTTCGGGAAATATCCTGGTGCACTTGAGAACACCGTTGATATTGCCAACAGGTGCAATCTCCAATTCGATTTTTCCACCTATCATTTTCCCAAATTTGATTTAAAGGCAGATCAAACGGAAGATGAGGTGTTTGAAGAAAGAGTTCGCCAGGGATTCAGCAGGATCATTCGGCGCATAAGGGCAAAAAACATCAAAGCGGACGAAAAGGTTTATCAAGACCGTCTGGATTACGAAATTTCAGTGATAAAAGACATGGGATTTTCCGGGTATTTTCTGATTGTGGCCGATTTCATCCAGTATGCCAAAGACCACCATGTTCCGGTGGGACCCGGCCGGGGATCCGCCGCCGGAAGTCTGGTGGCGTTCTCGCTGGGAATTACCGATTTGGACCCTTTGGAGTATGGTTTGATCTTCGAGCGGTTTTTAAATCCGGCACGAAAAAGCATGCCTGATATTGATGTGGATTTTTGTATAAACGGCAGGGAAGAAATCTTTAAATACGTGGTGGGAAGATACGGCGGCGGTGATTATGTGGCACAGATTATTACTTACGGTAAGCTCAAACCCCGGGCGGTGATTCGTGATGTGGGGCGTGCCCTTGATATCCCGCTTAGGGAAGTAGATTCCATTGCGAAAATGGTTCCGGATGTGCTGAACATCAGCCTGGATGACGCCTTGAAACAGGAGCCGAAACTTGCCAGAATGGCCAAGGAAAAACCCGAGGTGGGAGATCTTATCAGTATCTGCCGCGTTTTGGAAGGACTGCCGCGACATGCCTCCACCCATGCAGCAGGTGTGGTGATTGCAGACAAGCCCCTGGTTGAATACCTGCCGCTTTACAAAGGGAAAAAGGGTGAGGTGGTCACCCAGTTTGACATGAAAGTCGTTGAGAAAATCGGTTTGGTCAAGTTCGATTTCCTCGGCCTGCGCAACCTGACCGTGATTGCCGATACCCTGTCGCTGATTAAACGGCAGGGGAAAAAACCACCGGACATGGAGAACCTCGATTTAGCAGATGCCGATACATATCGCCTGTTGTCATCCGGAGACACCACCGGTGTTTTCCAGCTGGAAAGTTCAGGGATGAAAGATCTTCTGGTCAGGTTGAAACCGGAGTGCTTTGATGATGTCATCGCGCTGGTGGCACTGTATCGCCCCGGGCCCATGGAAAGTGGAATGATCGACGACTACGTGGACCGGAAACACGGCAGGAAAAAAGTGGAGTACATTGTTGACGAGCTGGAGCCGATTTTAAAAGAGACATACGGGGTCATTGTATATCAGGAGCAGGTGATGAAGATTGCCGGGGTGCTGGCCAATTATAAAATGGCCGAAGCCGATGATCTCAGGAAGGCCATGGGAAAGAAAATACAGTCCATTATGGCCAAACACAGGGTGCGCTTTATGGGCGGGGCACTGGAAAACAATATCCCATCGGCCAAGGCAAAAATGTTATTCGATCTGATCGAAAAGTTCGGCGGGTATGGATTTAACAAGTCCCACAGCGCGGCCTATGCATTGATCGCCTATCAGACCGCTTATCTGAAAGCTCACTTCCCGGTGGAGTTCATGGCGTCACTCCTTACCAGTGAAATGCATTCCACCGACGGGGTGGTCAAATATATTGCGGAATGCCGAGGTCACGATATCGAGATTCTTCCCCCTGATATTAGTGAGAGTGATAAAAAATTTGTGGTGACCGGCTCCAAGATAAGGTTTGGGCTGGTTGCGGTAAAAAACGTAGGGGAGAGCGCCATCGAAGCGATTATTGAAGCCAGAAACCAGCATAAGTTTTCTTCCCTGTTTGAGTTTTGTGAACAGGTCGATTTGAAAAGGGTAAATAAACGGGTGGTAGAAAGTCTGATAAAATGCGGCGCATTCGACTCTACCGGCGCAAAGCGCTCTCAAATGCTGGCTTCCCTGGAAGATGCCCTGGACTACGGGCAGAGGGTTCAAAAAGAAAGAAATGATCCCCAGATGAGTCTGTTTGATACGGGAGAAACCCAACAGTTAATCAATATGCCGGTTTTGCCGTCCATTGAAGAGTTTGATGAGCGGAAGCGGCTGGCTTTTGAAAAGGAATCACTGGGCTTTTATATCAGCGGTCACCCGTTAAACCGATACGAAGATCTTCTGGGAAAATTTACCAACATCAATGCAGTGTCAATAAATGAGATAAAAGATGGCGGGATGGCCAGAATAGGAGGGATCGTTGCCCATACCAAGGTGATCAAGACCAAAAAAGGGGACCTGATGGCTTTTGTGAGCCTGGAGGATATGCATGGCTCTGTTGAAGCCGTTGTTTTTTCTTCGGTCTATTCGCTCATCAGCGACCAGCTTTTCGAAGATAATCCGGTGATTATTGAGGGAAGAGTACAAAAGGATGAAAAGAGCGTAAAAATTATTGCTGAAACCATCATCCCGGTGGATCAGGCGGAGGAGACCTGGACAGCCAGCGTTCATTTATATGTGGAAATGGCCCGGGCAAACCGGAAGCTGCTCACAGATCTTAAGACTGTTCTGCAGAAGCATCCCGGGACATGCAAGGCATTTGTTCATATGCGCAGCGATGAAAAGGCAGAAACCATCATTGAGGTTGATGATAGGCTGAAAGTGAAAGCTGGGTTACCCTTAACCCGTGACGTGACGAGATTGCTGGGATATCATGCCATTGAAACCACCTGCAGAAAAGCGTCTGCGGCAATTAAATCCAACCATTTCAATGGAAACCGGAAAAATGGGAGATATAGACATGCATGAGGTGAAAAATGCGGTTTATCCGGTTCTGCTTGCCGGGGGGGTGGGGGCACGCCTGTGGCCGTTGTCACGAGAGCTTTCGCCCAAACAGCTGATTAAGCTTTTTGGGGATGAGTCTCTGTTGCAAAGCACCCTCAAACGGATCATTCCGGTTCTCAATGCGGAAAACGTAAGAATTGTGTGCGGGGACAAGCAGGTGGACGAGACGGCAAGGCAGATGGGAGAAACGGGCATTTCGTCTGCCGGTAAAATTATCTGTGAGCCTTGCGGCAGGAATACCGCTCCTGCCATATTGCTGGCGGTGTTAAACATACTCAAAGATGAAAGGGATGCGGTTTTATGTGTTTTTCCTGCAGATCATGTGGTTGGTGATCATGATGCTTTTCAACATAAACTTGAATCAGCCATACAGCTTGCCAATGAGGGCTTTGTGGTGACTTTCGGCATCAGGCCCCATTACCCGGAAACAGGTTATGGATATATTGAAGGGGAGAAAGCGCTGGCTTACGGGGCACGGACCATTAAGAGATTTGTGGAAAAACCGGATATAACAACGGCAAAAGAGTACTTAAAAGCTGGCAACTTTTACTGGAACAGCGGAATGTTTGCCTTCAGGGCATCTGTCATGCTGGATGAATTTAACGCCTTTGAGCCACAGCTTTTTACCAGAATGAGAAACTTGGTTGGGGGCAAACAGCCGGTGGCCAGGGTGGATTATGAAAAACTGCCCAATATATCCATTGACTATGCCATCATGGAAAGAACGGACAAAGGAGCTGTGTTGCCCTCGGATTTCGGGTGGAGTGATATCGGATCGTTCAAATCGCTGTATGATTTTTTACCAAAGGATGCTAAGGGTAATGTGAAGATGGGCGATGTGATTTCCCAAAAGGCCAAAAACTGTTTGATGATTGGCAGCAAGAGGCTGGTGGTGGCAAATCATGTTGAAGACATGGTGGTGGTGGAGACATCCGATGCGGTATTTGTTTCAGCAATGGAGAACACTCAGGATGTCAAAACCGTTGTGGCGGAGCTGAAGAAAAAAAAACGAAAAGAATATTGATGGCAAATTGAATTTGCCTTTTGCCACGGATTTTCACGGAAATTACACCGATACCAACAAACCAAAGTTCAGTGAAGCTTTGTGCAACTCCGTGGTAAAACTTTTTAATCAACGATACGAACCTGTAACCATGCATTTTTCTTTTTAGGAGGAAATGCAAAGAGAACGGAGCCAGATTTATGATGAAAGTACCTTTACTTGATTTAAAAGCACAGTATCAGTCGATCAGAGAGGAAATTTTACAAGTCACCCAAGAGGTTTACGAAAGCCAGTATTTTATCCTTGGGCCCAAGGTGGAAGCACTTGAAAAAGAGATTGCCCAATATTGCTCATCCACCTACGCCACCGGGGTTTCATCTGGAACAGATGCGCTGTTAATCTCGCTGGTGGCTGCGGATATCGGACCTGACGACGTTGTGATAACCACACCTTATACCTTTTTTGCCACCGCAGGCTCGATTTCCCGTACCGGCGCGGTGCCTGTTTTTGTGGATATAGACCCGGACACCTATAACATTTCAACCGGTGAAGTAGAAAACACCATTGATGCAATGACAAAGGATCAAAAATCAAGGCTCAGGGCCATCATGCCGGTTCAACTGTATGGCCAGTGTGCGGACATGGACCCGATTTTACAGATAGCCAAACAGTACGATTTGCTTGTAATAGAAGATGCGGCGCAGGCCATCGGCGCAGAGTACAAAGGGAAACGGGCGGGTTCCATGGGAGATTTCGGATGTTTTTCATTTTTTCCCTCCAAAAATCTGGGCGCTTTTGGCGACGGCGGAATGGTGACCACCAGTTCAGATCAATTATATGAAAAACTGAAAATCCTGCGGGTTCACGGATCTCATCCCAAGTATTACCATAAAATTGTCGGGGGAAATTTTCGACTGGACGCCCTTCAGGCAGCGGTTATTTCAGTCAAGCTGAAATACCTTGACGGCTGGACAGCCTCGCGGCAAAAGAATGCAGCCACATACAGACAGTTGTTTTCCACTGCAGGCCTGGACAGTATAAAGCTTCCGTTTGAAAGCCAGGGACGTCATATTTATAACCAGTTTGTCATCAGTGTGCCGGACAAAAGGGATGATCTGCGCCTGTTTCTTCAGGAAAACGGGATAGGAACGGAGGTTTATTATCCCGTTCCCATGCATCTCCAGGAATGCTTTTCCTACCTGAGTTACAGACAGGGCGATTTCCCGGTTTCCGAATACGCAGGCTCGCACACGCTGGCCCTTCCAATATACCCTGAGCTGACGGATGATCAACAGGCATATGTGGTGGAAAAGATCAAAGAATTCTTTTAGCCGTTCACCGCTTGAAATCAGATGTGAATCGAAACGGTTATATTTTTTTCTGTAAGGGGATATGTGGGTTATCTATTCCCCCTTTTCGCAATGTCCGCATATTTGGGATAGACCGTCCCTGTTATATTGTTTAGCAACAGATAGACTGTATCCCAAATATTCGGACACGCTGCAACTGATTCAATTCATATCTCCTGGAAGGAAATAATATAACTGTCTCGATTCACACCCTTAACACCAATCGGCGCTTTAACAATTCCGGCTCCACCGTTGATAAGGGGTGCGAAATTTGAGTTATGAAGTTTATGGTGCCTTTTTCTCCCCGTCAATATTTTGGCGGAAAATATTTATTTTATTGACTATATTCACAGTTAAACTGCAGAAAAATCATTTCCCCCACCTCCATCGAGTTCTATCTTATTGTTATTATATATATTTATAATAATTGGGCTGACTTGTTCAGATTGGCATGGCTATTGCTATACCTTAAAAGGTCAATGCTGCGTTTGTTATAGCGGAATGGATATACTGTCCGCCATAGAATGAAATGGGGCTGAAAAAATCAATATATTGTGTTTAAAAATATTTAGGATACATGATGTTGTATTTTTTTCTTTACAAAACAATCATTATCTGATAACTAGACAAAGTTAAAATAGTTAAAAATTATAATCATTTCAAAAGGAAATAAAATAATGATGAACAGCGGAAATAATTCAGATCAGTTTGTGTTAAAAAACGATAAGGGATTTACCCTGATAGAAATGGCTATTGTGCTGATTATTATAGGAATAATTATCGGAGCAATCGTTAAGGGAAAGGATATCATACGCAGCGGCGAACAGAAAAAAATCTATTCCGTGTTTTTAAATGCATGGAGAACGTCTTATCTAAATTTTTATGACCGTACCGGAAAAATACTCGGGGATACCAATAACGACCGCCAGCCCGATACAAACCCGGCCCATCGTGGCAACCCGCCGTCAGACAGGGGGCGCGATACGCTGGTATCAGGAGATACGGCGCATAATCCACCTCATTACTACGGACTTGCACAGATCGGCCTTGAAGCGCCCAAGACCAATACCGAAAAAGCATGGAAATACCGATATTCAGACAGCACGGGCAAGGGGCATGAACTGGCCATTGCCTTCGATTATGATCGAAAGGGCAAATACAACTATATGCTGATTTCCAATATACCGAATGAACTGTGTATTGCCATGGACACCATGATAGATGGTGAGATGGACGGGGCAAAGGGAGATTTTACCGGTGACGGAACCAGGGGCAAAGCCTGGGGCACCACACCGTCTGATGCGACTGCGGCCCGTTGGAAAATGGATTTTTAATGGCGTGGTAAAAAATCACCCATACTGCGTTGGTGCGGTCTTTCGGCTGCTCGACATCCCAACTGGGTGGTCTCGTTCCCAAAAAACCATATCGCTTTGTATATGAGATTTTTTGCTTGGCCATTCTGAGCTTTTTTAAAAACTTTTTACCAGCGTATCAATCTATATAGGAGTAAATGCCATAAAATTCTTCAGATCAAACACAACCACCGGAATCTTAGCTGTTTTATTTTTTATTGCCGTCATTTTTTCTTTTTTTGCATATAACCGATATACGGTCGGCCGGGAAAAAGTAGACACATTGACCGTCAGGCTAAGGTTAATGGAAGAAGAAAAAATTAAGCTTGAGCAAAAAAAGCGCATCCTTCACCGGGTAAAAAGATTTATTGATCAGGCAGACACACTGGGGCTTGAGAAAAGCAGGTGGGCGACCTATGAAGTCAATATTGCCCAGGGTATTGACTTTATTGATATGGAACAGATTGTGAACCAGTGTGTAAACACCCAATCATACTATTTCAGGCCTGTTTCACTCCACATTAAAACCAACCATGTATCGGATAATGACGAAATTTCCCGGAAAGCTGAAGTGAAACCGGATGAATCTTGGGAAGATCAACCGGGAGATGCCATTTTAACACTTAACGGCGCATTTGTGGTCAGGCATAAGTGATGATCAAAGCAAAAAAACAATATGCAATTGAGCTGGATGGATTGACCTACACTTTTTCCGGTGATCAGCTGTCCCAGGTGGTGGACCTGAAAGATATCAAAGGAGACACATGGCTAATCACCGATATGCAGGAAGCGATCTCTCGAACAATGACCGTTGATGCGGCGATAAGGTATGTAGATGTTATTGTTCGTAAAAAGCTTCAGGAGTTAGGGGAGTTTGATGATTCTGTTTCGGTTCTTTCCCACTGGAAGAAAAAAAAGGGGGCCAATACGACCGAGATATTTTTTACCGCCCTGCCTTCACGCCTGTTAAACCGCTATGTTGAACACAGTCGGGAACATGATGATAATATCATTATCTTTCCACTATACTCCGTTCTTTTTCACGTTTTAAAACAGATTAAATCACCGCAACCGGTAGTGGTGGTGTTTCAGCACAACCGCTTTGCGGACCTAATTATAGGTACAGGTACAAAAGTTTATTATGCCAACCGCTGTGTGGCCTTTGACACCTCACCAGAACAGATTTCCAATCTCTGGGAAACGGTTAAGACAGATATAGATACGGTTGAAAGAGATCACCGGATCAAGGCAGACAAGACTTTCCTGCTTACCTGGATCGACAGCGGTTCTCTACCTGAATGGTCTTCTGATACCCAAAGAGAAATTTATTCTTTTGAAAATGAGGCAATCACTTTCAATTCCGCAGTAAAAAATATTTCCTTTTTAACGGCTTTGAAATCTTTGTCCGGCCGGGAGAGTATTTCACCTCCCTGGGAAAAGGTGCTCTATTACACGAGAAGATTGTGCGGATATATCAATTTGCTCATTTTTATCGCAGCACTGGTGCTTGCCGGAGGGTATTTTTATTATAATCACCAGGCAGATGTTCAGGCGGATATGGCAAAGAGGGTGGCTGCAAAGATCGATGGGATTCATTTTGATATACCAACCGGGGTTGAAGAGGAAAAACTTAAAGCCACGCTTGAGTTTGTAAAACAGCTTGATTCCTATAAAAAATCCCCTTCCTATAAAAGAGTCATTAACGATATTTCCGCCTCTATTTCCAGGAACATGAAATTTAATGTGGTCAAGCTTGATTATTCGGGCAGCGAACTCCTGCTGGAGATTTTCGGACGGGTAGAAGCACCTTTCAATATGGCCCATAAGGGGTACCGTGACTTTCTAACGTCTTTAAAAAAGAGAGGATATTCGGTTACTGAAAGCAGGTTTGATACTCAGATCAACAGCTCCGAATTTATGATAAAATTAAAAAAGAGGATCCAAT
Organism: Thermodesulfobacteriota bacterium; assembly: GCA_034189135.1. Lineage (NCBI taxonomy): Bacteria > Pseudomonadati > Thermodesulfobacteriota > Thermodesulfobacteriota bacterium. The sequence continues at coordinate 17,702 of JAXHVO010000104.1, forward strand.
GAAAAGGAAATACCAGGGACTGGTTACCCTAGGCATTTTTTTGCTGGTAGTGGTGGCCACCGCTGTTTATGCTCTGAGCGACTTTTGGAAAAGAGCTGACAAGGTTTCCCTTCACCACATGAAGCCGATGCCGAACATTAACATTCCGCAACGCGCCACCTTAAGAGAAATCGATCGCCTGGGGAAAAATTTAAGAAGCATTGCTTATCCTGGCGGACCCCAGGCAGCACCTGTGGATCTCATCCTGTTCGGCTATCAATCCATTCAAGCAGCCGGACAAAGATCTGAGCCTGCATCATACGGAAGACAAATCACCCTGCCGGTGGAGATGAACTATTCTCTTACATTTGCCTTTTCTTCCAATACAGAACGATTTTGTTTGGTGAATAACATATTTTGCGGCGAAGGAGATCGCCTTAAAGATGGTGGGCGCATATTAAAAATAGAGCCCGGCCGGGTATTAATCGAAAAACGGGGATTTAAAAAATGGGTATTTCCTGATGAAGATAAAATAAGAACAAAAGCTGAGAAAAAGGTGTTAGTGGAGGACAAATGAAAAGCTGTAACAATATATTTTCTATAATGTCTATTTTTTTTCTTGCCGGTCTTTTTCTCGCCGGATGTTCCCTCGGGCCGTCCAGTGTCCTGGAACCCAAGGAGCCTCCCATCGTTCCGGTTCCGGAAAAAGTTCAGGAAGAATCAGCCAAACTGGATGAAATCCAAAGAAAGCTACATGACTCGATTGAAAAAACTGCTCCGAAACAAGTTGACATAAAACCGGTGATGCCGGCCTACGACCCTCTTGAAGATCGTATGGTTTCCTTTTCCATGATTAATGAGGATCTTCGCTTGATTCTCTATTCTTTGTCCAGGGCAGTGGGTATGAACCTGATTATTAATCCGGAAGTCACTGTGGAGGAGAAGCGACTGACGATCAATTTTGAAAAAGTTTCCGCTTCAACGGTCTTAAAAGAGATTTTAAATTCATTTGATCTTTACTACGAAGTTGACGGAAATGTGATACGGGTAAATCCGTATCAGGAGAAAATGTTCAAGTTGAATTTTCTCGATACCTATATGGATACCGATTTTATTGTTGGGGGCGATGTTTTAGGGGCCGGGGAACAGGACGGTGTGGAAGGGCTTAGCGGAACATTTAAGCTCACCGGTAAAGGAGCTGAGAAAGGAAAGGGGAACCCTTATGACGTGATAGAGGATATGGTCAGGCGCACGATTTCACAGGGTGGAAAATACTCCATCAACCGGATTTCAGGAAGCCTTTATGTGAAGGATACACCGGCCACCATTCACATGATATCAAGGGTGATCAACCATGCCAAAGAGATGCTTTCCAGGCAGATACTTATTGAGGCAAGAATTATAGAGGTCATTCTTTCAGACGAGTACAAATACGGCATTGACTGGAGTGTGGTCCGAGAGGAAGTAGATTCAAAGGAAAAACGGGTGACCGGCACCTCATGGGTTTCAGAAATTGGATTGGCGCTTCAGGGAATCTATCGGCATTTTAATATTGACGTGACCATAGATGCGCTAAACGGTTTCGGCGATATGAAGGTGGTTTCCAATCCGACCATCCGGGCCAAACATGGGCAACCTGCCATTATCAGCGTGGGGACATCCATAAGCTATACCAAAAGTACGGAAACCACCACCACCGGTACCGGTGACAACAGCGATACCACTACGGAAGTTGAGGTTTCCAAGGTCTTTGACGGGCTTATACTGGGAGTGATTCCTTTTATTGACGAAGAGGGAAAAATATCCCTCATGATAAATCCCATAAAAAGTGATGTGGATCGGGAAAGTCTTGAACTGATCAGCATCGGGAATCAGAAGATCACTTTGCCTGAAGTCAGGGTAAAGGAGATCAATACAACCATTTCACTCGACAGCGGCGACGTGGTGATTTTAGGGGGCCTGATTGATAAAAACCTTACCACGGACAATAAGGGCGTACCGATTCTTTCAGCCATTCCCGGCCTGGGATATCTTTTTAAAAATGAGTTCAAAAGCGAACAAAGCAGGGAATTGGTCATAATATTGAGCGTGTCACTCATATGAGCGTTATTTATAAAACATTAAAAAAGCTGAAAACCGAATCAGCAGAAGAATCAGAAAATAATGGGATAGCAGAAAAAAGGAAGAGAAGTTATTCTTTTAAAGGGGTATCTTTCAATCCGGTGATTGCCATTTCCCTTGTACTTTTGATTTTAATTGCAGCGGGTGGCGTTTTCTTTGCTACGCGCGGCCCAAAGAAAACCGGTAAGCATCCGTCCCAGGCGAAAGTTTTTAAAATTCAACAAAGCTCAGAATACCAACAAGATGATGTAAGCGCTGAAGGAGAGGGAAAAGAATCGGTTAATATTGGCTATATACCTGCCCAGACAGAAAGTAAGGATTCGGAGAATACCGCCGGAAAAGATACCCTCGCTCAGGACACATCGCTGCAAGGAGATATGAAGCTTCCACAAATTGCAGCGCGCAGAACGGTGGAGAATCAGCCGGAAAAAGGAAATAATTTTGCTCAACCACAGCCAGCCGTTTTTTCTTCTCCTCAAAAGGGAACGTTTTCTCCCCAAAGGGATGAAGAAAAAAAACACCAAGAAAAAATTCGCCGGCAAAGAATTCATCGAACCAATCTTGAAAGAAGCCTAAAAATAAGCAGGCTGGTTGACCGGATACATAAACACATCAAAGCCGGGAATATCTCTCTGACGGAAAAATATCTGACTGAGCTGGAAACACTGAAAGGCAAAGACAGCACTTATGTGCTAAAGATGAGGGCATTCTGGGCTCTTAACCGGCAGGATTATACATCGGCAACGGGTTTTCTTAAAACGGCCCTGGATAAAAACGAAAAAGATGTCGAAGCCGGGATTAATATGGCCATTGTAGAAATAAAGACCAAACAATTTCTGAAGGCGGAAAACCGGTTGAAAAAGCTCAGGAAAATCTATCCGGAAAACACGGCTATCTCCGAATTAGTTGAAACGCTAAAGCTAAGGTCTCGTTAAGTGGTATGTTGGCTTCAAATTGCGTTTTCCCGGCGGCAGCTTGACCAGCCGTGGGGGCAAAAAGGCCCAATGCCGGCTTAACCACCCAGCTATCTCTTATATAAAAGAGGTTTTCGATTATGAAAACATCAGCCGCATATGAAGAATTGAGTTATCTTGATTTTTTAGGACTGGACTATAATCCGTTTCCGGTGGCTCCTGATGACGAAAATTTTTATTTTTCAGAGCATATTTACGAGATTCTTTCGGAAATTGTTCACGGGATTATTTCGCGTAAAGGATTTATGGTGATCACCGGTGATGTCGGACTGGGAAAAACCACCATCAGTCGCAGGATCTTAAGTATTCTGGAAGAAAAAGGGATTGAAACCTCACTCTGTTTTCATACTTCATACCAGGATGTGGAACTGCTAAGGGAAATAAATCGGGATTTCGGCATTGAAAGTACAAGTCTTCTTTTCAGCGAGCAGATGATGCTGTTAAATGATTTCCTGCTGGCGCAAAACCGGGAAGGAAAAAATTGTGCCATCATTATTGACGATGCGCAGAATCTTAATCACCAGAGTCTTGAACTCGTTAGAATGATTTCAAACCTTGAGGCAAATCAGCAGAAACTGGTTCAGATTCTACTGGTCGGTCAAGCGGAATTGATGGACAAGCTAAATTCAACAGAGCTGAGACAACTTAAAAGCAGGATCATTATCAAAAAAGAAGTCCGACCCCTGAAACTTGAAGAACTGGAAAAATATCTTTTATTTAAGCTGAACGTTTCCGGAGGTGGCGGGCTTACCAAAATAAGAAAAAATGCGCTTTTAAAAATACAAAAATATACCGGGGGAAACTTTAGGCAGATCAATATTTTAATGGATAGATGCCTGTATGTTGCCTTCCTTAATAATACGGCTGAAATCAGCGGACAGATTATTAAAGATGCCTACCTCGATTTGAATCCTGATCGCAGATCCGGATTTGCCAAAAAGATAACCGTTTTACCGGTGGCCATATTATTACCACTGGTTCTGTTGGCAGGATTGATATTCTTCACCCAGGCCGAGACGCCATTGCTGCACAAAACAAGTATCATGGGGAAAACGGAGGTGTCGGCAAAAGAGCTTAAAAGTTTGCCCGGGGTTGCCAATGCCGGGGAAGTGCCGGTGCAACCTCACCCAGGGGAAAAAGATAAAAAGAGCGCAAGTGTTCCGGTACCGGTGGATGATTTTTTAAAGGCCTATCAACTTTCGGTGCATAAGAATACGTTTTTTAACGCCCTGGAAACGGGCAGATTTCAGCAAGTTGCTCAAACCATATTCAACCAGACAGGATATCAGCTCATCCGACTGGAACATATTTTTGACCGGGTAAAAAGAAAATACGGAGTATTGTCTTACCCGAACACTGTAAACGGAAAGCCAGGTTATTTTCTTTTCTGGAAACCGGCCTTTACGCTGAAAAAGTTTTACTATTCATATCGCGGGGAAGAAATTAAAAAGCTTCAAGCAGAAATGGCGAAGGTTAAACTGTATAACTATCATCTGGATGGCATTGTGGGGAAAAAACTGATGAATGCGGTCATTCATTTTCAGCAACAGAATGCCCTTCCGGTGACGGGTTATCCTGACAAGAGGACCATATTCCTTTTATGCCACAGGGAGGGGACAAACCAGGCATGACCACAGAAAAACCGAAAAAGCAGCTGGGTGAAATCTTAAAAGAAAAGGGGATTATTACCGAGGATCATATCAATTATGCCCTTCAGATTCAAAGGATCACCAAAGACCGGCTGGGGGAAATTTTTGAGAAACTTGGTTTTGTTACCGAAAACGACACAGTTAAAACCCTGGCTGAACAGATCAGCATTTCATATGTTGATGTTGATGAGGTTTTACCCGACAACACGGTGTTGAAATTGTTTAACAAAAATCTCTGTCTTAACAACACCTTTCTACCGATGCGGCAGGTGGACGGTACCATTGAAGTTGCTGCATACAACGCACGGGATGTCAAGCTCGGACAGTTAATTTCAAGGCAGACCGGACTGAAACCGAAGTTTTATATTTCAGAACGATCTAAGATTATCAATGCGGTGAACAAGCTTTATTATTTTCTGGAAAACCCCGTGGAGAAATTAATCGAAAACGAGATTAATGTCCTTGTCAGAGATAAAGAGATGGCAAGGGGTATGGACAACCTGATCAACCATATCTTTCATCTGGGGATTAAAATGCGGGCAACCGACATTCATATTCAGTCCATGAAACAGTCTCTGGACGTTTCATTCAGGATAGACGGAGTTAAAAATCCCGTAATATCCCTTCCGATTGCCCTAAACAGGGTGATTGCCAGCCTTAAAATGAAGGCGGATATGGATATCGCCGAACAGCGACTTCCCCAGGATGGCCGTTTTTCCGCCACTATTTTAAACAACACCTATGATTTCAGGGTATCCACCATCGTTTCTCCACAGGGAGAAAACATGGTTTTAAGAATCCTGCCCATGGAAAGCGCCGTGATGGGGATGGAACAGCTGGGTTTTTTAAAAGAACATGTCAAAATTGTGGAAAATATGTTCAAAGAGCCTTTTGGCATAGTGCTTCTCACCGGACCCACCGGCAGCGGAAAATCGACCACCCTTTATGCCGGGATAAGAAGACTGAACCTGCTGGAAAAAAATGTAATCACCGTTGAGGAACCCATCGAATATGATATCCCCTTGCTTCGACAAACACAGGTAAATGAAAAGGCCGGTTACACTTTTGCCAGCGCCATCCGTTATTTTTTAAGACACGACCCGGATGTCATACTGGTCGGGGAAATAAGGGATGTGGAGACGGCTTCAACAGCGGTGACCGCATCTACCACCGGGCACATGGTCCTTTCAACACTGCATACCAACAGCGCCATAGGCGCAATTTCCCGGCTGAAAGATCTGGGCGTTCGTCCTTTTTTGATTGCCGATTCCCTGGTAGGCGTGCTTAGTCAACGACTGGTGAGAAAGGTTTGCAATGCCTGCAAAGAGCCCTATCATCCGCAGGAATGGGAAAAGGAATATTTAAACGATCCGAACATTGAAACGCTTTACCGGGGAAAAGGATGCGAAGTCTGTAACAACTCCGGATATTTCGGGCGTACCCTGGTCTATGAAATCCTTACCGTCAATCGAGAGCTTTCCACGCTTATTGAAAAGGAGGCAGATCCGAGCATGATTTCACAAAGAGCGGCTTCAAGCGGACATATTAACATGCTGGATATCATGACTGAAAAAGTAAAGCAGGGAATTACCACTTATGAAGAGGCGGTGCGTATACTTGGGATTATCAGACAACAGTGAAAAAGGGAAAGGCAACGAAAAAATAAACATCGAACATCGAACGTCCAACATCGAATGTTGAATGGAAAGGGGTTCGTTGTTTATTAACCTTGAACAATCACAAATTACAAAATGAACTATTTTAGATATAAACTGATTGCCCCTTCCGGAGAGCTTTTTTCAGGTACGACCAAGCTTCCATATGAAGATCTCCTATCGGCTATTTCCCACCTGGAAAGGGATGGCAGCCTGACCCTGTATGTGAAGAAATTGGGAATTTTGCGTTCCTTCATTACCAAGCTCGGCTCTTTTCAGTTTCGTAAAAAAATAAAAAGATCGGCGCAGGCGGAACTATTGAGCAACCTTTCACTCATGCTTCGATCCGGCATCACCCTGACCGCTGCACTGGAAGAGATAGCAGACAGTCTGCAACACTCTGAAATAAAAAATGATTTAAAGAATATTATTTTAAGTGTTCAGGCAGGCACCCCTTTTTCAGAGGCGGCAGAAAAGTACAGTTATATTTTCCCCACTGCTGTTATCCATCTCATAAAAATTGGTGAGGAGACCGGCAAACTCGATGAAATGCTCGAAAGTGGGGCACAGCACCTAAAGAGGGTGCAAGGTATTGTCAGTGACACCAAACAGGCCCTCATGTATCCGGCGGTTGTGTTTGTGGTATTGGGAGCCGGTTTTATTTTCTGGGTATATTATGTGGCACCCAAGATTATTGACCTTTTCAGGGATATGGAAGTTGAGCTTCCTGCAATTACCGTTTTTGTAATGAAGGTTTCCTATTTCTTCAGGGATTACCTGGTTCATATACTGATTGTGGTACTGCTCATGATTTTCAGCGTTTTAGCTATCTATAAAGGGAGCAGATGGGTAAAAAGAGGTATCGACGCGATGATTTTAAAACTTCCGGTTGCCGGAACCATTATCTCCGCCTCTTCCCTGGCTTTTATAAGTGAATACTTTTCTTTATTAATGAATGCCGGTGTGGATTTACTTCACTCCATGACGATTTTAAAAAAATCGATTGCCAATGAAATCTATCGTGAAAAATTAGATGAGATAAGAAAAAGCCTGAAAAGGGGAGAGAGCATTACCGATTCATTTAGAGGCGGGGTTATTTTTCCCTCCTATGTGATTCGGATGATAAACATTGGCGAGATGAGTGGAACCCTTTCAGAGCAGCTTGCTTCTGTGGCCGGGGAATACCGAAAAAAGCTTTCAACCCTGGTGGCAGTGATAGGGAAAATGCTTGAGCCGGTCATACTGGTGATCGCAGGTGTTTTGTTTGGGGTGATTATCGTGGGGCTTTTGCTCCCGATTTATGACCTGGTAAGCCAGGTGAGCGGATGAATTAGTAAAACGACTAAAAGCTATTTATTCAGCATTCAAAACGCTAACGTGTTAACAACAATCAACCATCGCCAATAATCGATCTTCTATTGTCTACCGGGTAATATTATAATCCTGCACGATCTCACTACCTGAAAGTCCCCGGTCGTATATTCTTAATTCATCCATGAGCCCGTCGAAACTGTAACTGGTATTATTCAGCCAGCTGCTGATTCTTAAATTGGAACCGACTGATCTATTGGTGTTCTGGGTTCCCTGGAGCAGGCTGATGGATTGCTGCACGCCGTCGATATAGAGAACATTATGGGCCGGATCCCGGTTGGTAAAGACTGCCGCCACATGGTGCCAGTTGTTGGCCAGGGTGGCGGTTGCGTTGCTGATACCAAACACATCCCCACCGCCGGTGTTAAAACCGAAACGGTTGCTGGTGAGCCACAGATCGTAAGTTTGCCAGCCCAACGGCATGTTAGAGTTGCTGCCGGTCCAGTTCATCCAGAAAGTCACCGTGGTTCGGTCTCCGATTGCAGTGGATACCGGCAGACCAGAAATATCGATGCGCCCCCGGTTTGCCCTGACAAATTCGCCACAGTTGTAAAATCTACCGTTTGTATTGATATTTATCCCACCAGCAGCGCTCTCCTGAGGTGTCCCGTGGTGATTATTTCCCGATGCATCAAGCACATCGGGGTTCCCGATGGTCCAGGAGGATTCATCCATGTAATATATGGCCACCGGATTGGTATAACAGCTGCCGGAACAGGCATGAGTCATGGTGTAGAGATCCTGAATTTCGCTTTGGGTCAGTTCAGCTGAAAAGACCATGACTTCATCAATATAGCCATTAAAGTAGTTGTTTACATGTTGAGAACTGCCAATGGTAAACAGGCTACCTGCGGCGTTATCCAGGTCGCCGCCGCCACTCCAGGTGGTTGCATTTTGATAGCGGTTGCTGTTAATGGTGACAGTCACCAGACCGTTGTTGTAGGTCACCGCGATGAAGGTCCAAAGATTAAGGGGAATGCTTCCGATGGTGGCCAAATCCGTATACGTATCCCTTCCCTGTGTATCAATATAGAGATGTAAGGTCCCGTTTGTATTGACTCCGATTTCAAGATTGTCATTATGGGCATCCGAAGCTTTTGCCAAAAAGCAGTTTTGGGTATGATGGTTGGTTTGAGCAGCGGTTAAGGCCAAAGGAAAAATCCACGTGGTTACGGTAAATTCGTTGTTGCCCGGACCAAAAATATTATTAAGAATATCTCCCATATCCACGTAATTTGTACTGTCAAAAGATCCGCTTCGGCAGATTTTGCCGATATCTATCGTATCAGCACCACCCTGTGCGGTGCCATCCAAAGCACTGGTGCCGGAATCGATGACCTCCCCGGCTGTACCATTCCAGCTGCATTCATCCATATGCCATTCGGCTGAAAGCGAGATGGTGTATGGCGCGACTGCTCCTGCGGAAGTGACATCCACACTGAGGGTAATGTCTGCGGTGTTACCCGGACACAGTGCGTCGGTGGCAGTCAGGATAAAGGTATATAAGCCTGCGGTGGTTGCACCGTCTTTTCTTATTTCGCAGGTTTCACTTCCGGTTGAAGCCACCGAAAAGCCGGTGGCTCCTCCGGTATTAAGATTCCAGGTAATGTTCCCCAGATGATCGCCGTTTGCCTGAAAAGACTCATGCTGGGTCGGGCTGTCCCAGGTAATGGATGTCCCGCTGCCGCTGGTGCGTGATACATTCAGATTTGTATTAACCTGAAGAGTGAACTGCTTGGTGTCGGTTTTAGGACCCCCATCGGAAGGAAGGGTTGAATCTTCAACCTGTACCTCGATGGTGTAGGTCCCTTCACACTGATCCAGGTCTCCTGAAAGCTGACCGGTGTAAGTATGAAGAAAAAGACCGGAAAAGCCTCCGTTGTTGGTCAACGTCCATTCATATGGTGTCATACCGCCGGTCGCCTGGAAGGTGGCGGAGTAACTGCTGTTGATGGTGCCGGCAGGAATCGAGCTGGTGGTAATGGTCACATTCTCACCGCCTGCGGCGCACCCGGCCACACCGTAACAATCCTGGTCATCACAGTCGATATAACCGTCACCGTCATCATCCGTTCCGTTGGTGCATCCGTCCGGAAAGGTGTTTTCTCCTGCCGTGGTGCCGCCGGGACCTCCGGTATCTCCCACCGAGCAGCCGACGGCACCTGCGATATAGCTTAATGATGCCGCACGCACAAGGTCGTCATACCGTTTGCCGGTGGGATCGCCGTGAAATATGCCGCGGTCCGGCAAATCAAACTTGAGATCACGTCCCTCATTATTACCGTCAAAAAGGCCGTCCGCTCCGTCTCCATCAAGATCTTTATTGCCGCCGCTTACCAGGATATAGGCCTTGTTATTCGGGTCCCGGCCGTTTTCGTCGGTGGTATAGAGTTTGGAGGTATCAGGAGGATGATTGTCATCCTGTGGATCATAGTAGTTAATAATATTTTCCACCCCGGTGCAAAATGAGTTGCCCCCTGTGGGTGTGGAAAAAGTGATCAGATCACTGTACACCCCGTATTTGATCGGGTTTCCCCAGATATCGTTCGGCGTAGAAAGACCCAGGGTCAGATATGGCAAATGACCGACATAGGCAGCGCAGGTGTCATCGGCCGGGTTGCCCTGGGTACCTCCGTCATTGCGGTTTTCCTCACCATCCGCGTTGGTATCGGGGCACGGGCATCTACCCGTTGCCGAGATATATCCCTGTATGGCAAGGTCGGCCCGTTTAAGATCGGCCTGTGCCTGCTTAATTTTTCCGGAATGAATGAGAGAGGGCAAAACGGTGGCCATAATCGAAATAATGATTCCGACAATCACCATGACCACTGCCATTTCAATTAGGGTGAATCCTGCTCGATGGGTTAATTTTGAAAATGACAATTTAGGTAAAATGATATCCTTCACAGATTTACCTTTAATGGGTATGTTCCAACTGCAATTGGAATCAGTGAGATAAAATATCTAAAAACCTAGTGTATTTTATATAAAAATAACATAAATGTCAATGAAAACCAGAAAAATAGGGTTTTTATAAGAGGGAATTGAAAAGGTCAGGAGGGGGTTTTGTTTTTTCGGGAGTGGTAAGCTTTTACAAATTTCTTTATAATTTGAACGTTTTCATCTAGTGTGCCAAGAAAGCTGATGCCGGTTTCATATTTACCGGAGTTACCCTTTTTTGTATGGGCAACTTTTCCTTTTATTTCCATGATATTATTTTCCAGGTCAATAGACATGAGCAAAATAAATTCTGATTCAATGGGAGATACTGATTTTAGGAGGATTCCACCCTGGCTGATATTTAAAGTTTCGCCCATTCCTTCGCCGATTTCATTGCCCTTTTTATCCACGCAAACATAAGAAACCACATTGCGTGTTTTTACCCTCGGGTATTTTCTTTTATCTGTTTTCGGCATATTCCTATTTTCTGCCTGCAATGGGCAGGCATCTTATCACAGTTATGAAATTCAGCTATGCGTGCAGTATACCGCTTTTCAAAAATATGCTTCGAAATATTAGATTGCGGTATATGGGGTTGCAGAAAAAAACGTTTAGATAATGAAGCATTTTTTAACAACCACTATAAAATATAATCATGATATCCAAACATCAATGTGTTTTTAAAAATTGTCAAGATGGGTTTTTTAACCTGTTATTCAACCGGAAAAAGTCAAGGTTGTACGGCCCAAGGATTATTTGATGATTATTTTATACTGTTTATGGCAACTTCTAAAAAACCGACGGTTTCGCATAAAGTCGAACCGATGCATTGCGCCGCATTTCGCAATCATTCAACGACAATAAGCAGGCCGGATGATTACCAACAAACCACAGGTTGAATATGAACTCTATGCGAAACCGCCTGGATCAGATATTTTACAAATTTTTCAAAAACTAAAGAGTACACCGAGTTGTATGGCAAATCCTGATATATCTATAGTGCTATCGTTTGCAGTCCATCCGTTGTATGTGGTGACATCAAAAGAGGCATCGGTATAATCGATACTGGCAGAAAAAGAAGCTCTCTTGCCGCCTACAGTAAAACACAAGCCGGGCATAATCGCCGTTTCGTCGGAAAGCTTGACATCGCTACTGTCAGATGTGCCACCATCCCATGTTGGATTAAATTTAATGACACTGACATGGGGGCCCAGGGTCGCATGTTTGGAAATTTTAAAACGAAGAGCCAGATCCCCTAAATACATGGATGAATGAAAAGCACCGTTTAAAAGAAAGCCGAATCCGCCTGTTAAATCAATATCGAGGGCGGAAGTGTCAACTCTCAAGCCCCCCTTCAATGTGGGCATCCATGAGCCGCTTCCGCTGATGGTATCTGAATAATAAGTAAAACCTGAAGTTCGGCTGACCTTGAAACCATCAACATCCGGACTAAACAATAATGAAGCGGGCTTTAATTCCAAAATAAAATCCGCACCGGCAAAACAGGGTGTTGAAATTAGAGTGACACAAAATGCGATACAGATCATTAAAGTTTTTTTCATGTTTGTCGCCCCTAATAGAAGTTAATTTGAATCAGATGATACCAAAGGGATTATTATCTGCCATCCGCAGGTTTCAGTTCATTATATTTTACTTCTCCTGCTTTGAATTTCTCAATGGCCGATTTCACATGAGAAACTCTCGGTCCGGCGTAAGAATCGGCCTTTTCAGGGATAACAGTGGTTGGTGTAAGTCCGTTCAGCCAGTTATCGATTTGAGCTTGAGTAATATTATCGTTCTTATTCACCGGATCGAGGCCAACCCTGGCTTTCCAGACTCCCGGGTAAACTTTTCCTAAAATAAAATAATGCTTCCCAGGTTCAAGATCTGCTTTTACATAAGACCAGTTTTCCGCTCTGGCAATAAAAAGATGCTCTCCGGGATGGGTTTTATACTGAACATAGGCACGGGCGGTTAGGATTCCGATAAAATTTTCACTATCCCAGAGCCCGAATTTTATTGCGCCGCCAAAAACAGATGGCCGAATAAATGTGACGATGGTATCGTTGTTTTCGGGAATAGCCATAGGTTTGGCCTTTATCATCATCGAACTGCCGCATGCCGATAGCAGCAGAATCAAAACCAGCAGAAATGCAAACATCAAACAATTATTTCTTTTCACTTTTACTCTCCTTTCTTTTTTGTCGTTAATAAAGGACGATAGTTAAGAAACCGATTAAAAAATTGTTATACCGCTTGCCATAAATATGTTTCGAAATATTAAATTGCGGTATAAGTGGTTGTAGAAAAAAACGTTTCGATAACGGAACGTTTTTTTGACAACCACTATACAATTAATAAACCAGACAGCAGGATGTTTTTCATAAAAACCGAAAGGGAGATAGCATAAAAAAGCCCTTCAGTAAAGCCTATAATTTACATGGTGCCGGGTTTACAGCATTAAGCAAAACATTTCATACAAACTGACAAGCAGAATCAGGCTGTCGAACCTTTGTCATATGCCTGTTGGGCTTCTTTGCGAAGTTCTTCCTCTTGCCCGGCGTACCTTGGGGAGAAATGGAAGATAGTAAACTGTTTTACATTTGCCATTGCTGCGATCGTGCCTGCCTGGCGGGCGGTGAGATGATTTTTGGTTTCGGCAATATTTTTATGTTTATCAAGAAAAGCCGCCTCTATGAAAAGATGATCCGAATCTTTAGCAAATTCGATCATTTTTTCTGTATTGGACTCGTTATACACCACGTCTGCGATATAAGTTATTTTCTGACCCGGCGTTATGATAGCGATTTGTTTAACAAGATCAGCTAAAATAAATTTCTTTTTTGCTGAAACTCCCTTGCTGATATTTACTTCAAATTCCGAATTCAAGGGCCGGTGGTTGAATAAAGCCTGCTTAAACTCATGAAGCCACGGGCCTGTTTCCAGACCAAGAAAATCCAAACCGTCTTTTTTTATATTGACATGAAAACGTTCCCTGATAGCAAATCCCAGACAGGGAATACTATGGTCAAGTACGACCGTGGATATTGACAAGGCCGGTTCTTCATACAGAATACTGCTGAAAGGCTTTTTCTCTGGAGGTCTGACAGGACGGAATTTATGGCGACACATATACAGGTTGGTAATCAGATGTTTTTCATGTACTTCCGTCAGATGAAAGGCGAACTGATTGGAAAAACTATCAACCAGATTCCATGAATATGCACTGAGTTTACCTTCAATATTTTTCAGGAAACCCGCCGGTCCATACATATAAATTAATTTCTCTCGACCGAGAAAAAGACGAAGCAGTCTATCAAATCCGCAAAAATGATCAATATGAGTGTGGGTAATAAACACATGGCTGATTTTAAGGATATCTTTTGCCGAGAGCGAATGGATGTCACCCAGATCAAACAGGACAGCTCGTTTTTCCAAAAGAAATGGAATAAAAAGACCCGGATCGTCAAAAACCGAATTAACCAGCCTGGGATGAAATAAAGGGCGCATTATTGTGGCAGGAATTTAGTAACTTGTCTGTTTATGACACTATAGATTTCTTCATCAGAGCCGAAAATGTCAATAGTATCCTTGTGGTTTATTAGCTGTTCCACCACAAAAGACGTGACATAAAGGCTTACCACATGGGGCTGTGGCACCAGGTTTCTGAGTGGCGAGATCTGGTAGTCCACATCAAAATCGTCTGCGCGGCTCAGTTTATCAAGGCATTGTTTTATCTGTTCTTCCAGGGAGTTTTTGTTGGTTGTTTCAATAAGACTGTTATCCAAAAGTTTCATTGCAACTGCATTGGACAAAGGATCGATACAGTCTTTAATTCCACTAATAGCCATTCTTCGGGCATGCTCCTTGGAGGATTCTATTTTTGATATGATACTTGCTTCCCGTGTGCTGGGCCTAAATACCTTTGCCATTTTATGAAACCTTTCTTTACTTGTTTTTTGTGTTAAAAGGGAAAGCTGTTTCCGCTACCAAGACAGTGTATGGAATCGATTTTGGCATCTGGTGTCCTGGTGACAAAATAAATCCAGCCTAGTTAAAAAAAATTTTAATGATAAAAAAACAAAATTGCAATGAAATTTTTAACACCCGGACCCGTTTATAAGTCACATTATTTAAAGATGCATTTATCCTGATATTTCTTGGACCAAAATTTGAACCTTCTTTTGTCCGTTCCAACGATTCCAGCGCAGTCTGAATGCCATGCGGTCAAAACTGTCCTTTAAAGGAGTTTGATTAATCGCATTAAAATGAATGGCGTTGAAAATTTTTGGCATTTTCCCGCCGGGCTGTTTTAACAGCATACTCCGATGATTTTTTCCTACAATTTTTGAAGAAAAAACCTCTACATTTTTAGCCATGAAAAGCGGTTCAGGGTTTCCCTGGCCAAAGGGGGCCAGCGATTCGATTTCATCAATGAGTCTGTCGCTAATATCATCAAAAGCAAGTTCTCCATCAATGGAAAGTTTGGGCGTAAAATGAGCAGGTTTGGTGCTTGCAGCCACGGCATTATCAAAGTTGGTTTTAAAACGTTCAATATTTTTTAATTTAATAGTCAAGCCGGAGGCCATTGAATGTCCCCCAAAATGAACCAGGTCGTTGGAACAGGCGGAAAGTCCTTCATAAAGGTTGTATCCGGGAATACTTCTGGCCGAGCCTTTTCCAACACCATTTTTTGTAGTTATTAACACAACCGGGCGAAAATAATGATCCACCAGTTTTGCCGCCACGATTCCAAGCACCCCTTCGTGCCAGTCAGCGGCCGATAAAACCAGGGAATTTTTATCCAGTTCACCGGGGTTTTCAGCCAGGTAAGCCTGAATATCATTTAAGATTTTGTCTTCAATCTTCTTCCTTAACGTATTTAAATCGTTAAGGGTGGTCGCCAGTTGCACCGCGTTGTTTAACCGATTTGCGATCAGGATTTCAACTGAAAGTTTCCCATGCTCTATTCGACCCGGGGCATTTAAACGGGGTGCAATTTTAAAGAGGATATCTTCGGAGTTGATGTAGGCTTTTTTTATGTGACACAGTTTAAGAAGGGCCCGGATTCCAGGACGATTATTCTCTTGTTTTATCATCTGGACACCTATGCTGGTAAATATGCGGTTTTCGTCCATAAGGGGTACCGAATCCGCTAGGGTACCCAGGGCAACCAGATCACAAAGGGATTTTAGGTTTGGTTCCGGTCGATCCTGCCAGAAATTCATGTCACGCATGAACTTTCTAAGACAGACGATAACAAAAAATACCACACCAACACCGGCGAGATTTTCAAAACCGGCAGTACAATCATGGCGTTTGGGATTTACTACGGCAAAAGCTTGGGGAACTTTAGTTGGTATAATATGATGGTCAGTGATGATTACATCTATGCCGCTTTCCTGTGCCATTTTCACTGCATCATGGCTGGTGGAACCGCAATCAACCGTGATGATTAAATTTATGTGATTCGGTATGGCGTGGTCTGAAATATGATTCGTCTGTAGGCTGTACCCCTCTTTGGTTCTGTGGGGAATATAATAGTCCACCTCGGCAGCGGAATTTTGTAAAAAGTCTAACAGAATGGATGTGGAGGTGATCCCGTCCACGTCATAATCTCCAAAAATGAGAATTTTTTCCCCATTTGTGATGGCTTTGTAGATGCGACGGACGGCGGTATCCATATCCTTTATGGAAAAGGGTGAGCGTATATTTTTCAGTGACGGGTTAAGAAATTTCCACGCCTTTGCAGCGGTTTCTATTTTTCGATTTATTAGAAGGGTGGCGGTGATTCGGTGGCAGTTGAGAATATTACCAAGGTTTTCAACGGATTGAATATCCGGTTGAATGATTTGCCAGTCTTTTTTCATAATTGCGCTGTATATCTTATAATAAGGACTCATACAATAATTAAATTGTATTGAAAAAGCATGGTATGTGGTTATAGTTTGAGGATAATCAAAAGATTTGCTGGTGTACTGTTTACCATATGGTACCCATACAGGCGGACCAATACACTCAGACAGTTTACTCAATTTAAAGGGAACATATTCATCAGAAACAAACGGTTGTTTTTCAATCTTAGCTTGGTTCAACCGGGGAATCGCCTATTGGGCCGTTACCAGACTTAACAATCTTATCTGGAAATGAGTGTACGGCAGCTATCTCGCTTCAATTAGATTTGAGCCAGCCCCAGAGGACAGAATTCCACGGAGGCGTTGATCGTCTCTGCCGGTATGGGTTTAACTGAGCAGATAGGGGGCGTGTAACACACCGATTTCATATGTTAAGTCTGGTAACGGCCCAATAGGCGATTCCCCGGTCGAACCTTTGGTTTCATGCTTTATTGTAACCAGTCGGGTAGGAAAATTTATGACGACCACTATCACAATCAATTCTAAATAAAGTAAAACAGGTCCTTAGAAAAATGGTTGAAACGACCAAACAGTATTACCGTGTTGACAGAAAACAAATTTCTTTTTTAAAGTTTATCCTTGAAGCTTATGAAGGCCTGGCAGTACTCACCACCATCAATGCGGAAAAGGGAATTGTGGTGATCCAAATGGCACCCGGATGCGAAGCTGATGCAGAAATGATTTTACATGATCTGAAGAAAAGTGTTATGATTGAAAAAATTGCTGCTAAAAATACGTGATTTGAATGAAGACCAAATATTTATACATAAATACAATCGGCTGTCAGATGAATGTGTATGACTCCGACCAGATTGCCAAGAGCCTGAGATTACTCAACTATGAAACGACTGAAAATTTAGGGAAGGCGGACCTGATCATAGCGAATACCTGTGCCATACGGGAAAAGGCTGAGCAAAAGGTGTTCAGTTTTTTAGGACGCCTTGCCGGTCTCAAAAGAAAAAAGCCGGGTCTGATTATCGGGGTCGGAGGTTGTGTGGCGCAGCAGGAAGGCAGCAAAATTTTGCAGCGGGTGCCTTTTGTCGATATTGTTTTCGGGACACATGCCATTCCCCGGCTGGCTGAAATAATCGAGCGGGTGGAGTCAAAAAAAATCCGTATGGTTGATATCGGCATGACGGAAAAAATTGAAGAGATTGATCCTGTTGCCAATTTAACGGAAAAAAGACCGCAGCATGGAAAAGTCTCCGCCTTTGTGACTATTATGCAGGGATGCGATAATTTTTGCACCTATTGCGTGGTTCCCTATGTTCGAGGCAGAGAAGCGAGCAGAAGTCCTGAAAAAATAGTGAGGGAAATTGAGGGCCTGGTGGATATCGGCGTTCGCGAGGTCACCCTGCTGGGACAGAATGTGAACAGTTACGGGAAAAAGGAAGGGCTTTGCTCATTTTCCGAGCTTCTTGCCCGAATCAACCAAATTTCCGGTATTTCCAGAATACGATTTACCACATCACATCCAAAAGATCTTTCTGATGACCTTATTATGGCCTTTAAAGATAATGAAAAGCTTTGCCGACATATACATTTACCCGTTCAGTCCGGCTCAGACAGGGTGTTAAAAAGGATGAACCGGAAATATACCCGGACGATGTATCTTGAGAAAATAGATAAACTGCGAAATATTTGCCCGGATATTTCAATTACTTCGGATTTTATTGTCGGTTTTCCCGGAGAAACCGGCGCAGATTTTAAAGAAACGCTTGATTTAATAACAACCGTGGAATATGAGGGACTGTTTGCCTTTAAGTATTCTGATCGTCCCAATGCGAAGGCCACCTCATTTACCCAAAAGATTTCGCGCCAGGAAAAAAAAGAAAGATTGAAAAGACTGCTTGATTTGCAGGAAATTATTTCAAGAAAAAAGAATCAGGCACTGGTGGGGTCAACTCAGGAGATTCTGGTTGAGGGGTTCAGTAAAAAAATGTCTTCTGTTTTTCCCGGGGTAGAGAAAGCCAAAAACAATGATTCTCTTTCCCATGATATTCAGTGGACAGGGCGGACCTCAGGCAATAAAATTGTAAACTTTAACTTACAAAAAATTACCGCTTCATACGACGAGTCTTTTATCGGTCGTATGGTGAACGTTGAAATTGAGAAAGCATTTTCACACTCACTTTGGGGAAGGTACTTAAAGCTTGAACCGACCCCATTGAAAGGAGAAGAAAGTTATGCTGCATAAGGTAAGCATAGCGGGCCTGACAGTAGATCCGGCTTCGAACACACCGATTATTATTTTAAAGTCTGAACATAACGATCATACGGTACCCATCTGGATTGGATTGCTGGAAGCCACGGCCATCGCTTCGGCACTGCAAGGCGTTGCATTTGATCGTCCCATGACGCACGATCTGTTTAAAAATTTTTCAGAAATGTTGAATATTGCAGTTTCGAAAGTAGAGGTATGTGATATAAAAGACAGCACTTATTTTGCCAGAATCCATTTTGCTTCCAGGGAAAAGGTTTTCAGTATGGACGCCCGTCCAAGCGATGCAATTGCCATTGCATTGCGATTTAATGCACCGATCTTTATTGACGATAAAGTAATAGAAAAATCGAAGAGTGGAGATGGTGCTGCGGAAGTTGTTGACCAGAGCAGTGAAGGAAAAAAATGGGCCGAGTATCTCGAAAAATTATCACCAAAAGATTTTGGTAAATTTAAGGTGTAACGACTACGCACCTTTTCAAAACCATGCCAACAAACCTTACTGTTTCAGAGCAGCGAATTACCTACCGGGTTTCAAAGTAAATATGGCATGCTATACCTTTCGTGTGACGGGTTGTCACCCCAGATTATATTAACATAGCCACACGTCGCAGACTATTTCGGCATAAAAACAAATTGTTGAGTAACATCGATCGCAAATTATCAGGATGATGTTGCCCACGCCAAATTTATATGATGGTTTTACTCGACCAACCTGCACTTGTTTCCGTTCATGGCGGGCACAGCGGAGAATTCTGTTGTCACGCAAAAGATTCTCTGGAAGACATAATCAAAGCTTATATTAAAAGGGGTTTTTCCTGGGTGGGTATAACCGAGCATATGCCCTTTTTGGCTGACGAATTGATGTATCCTGAGGAAAAAGCGGCCGGCTTTGATGCAAAGGGAACCTATCTAAGATTTTCTAACTATATTTCCACCTGTCGCAAGCTGCAGAAAAAATATTCCTCATCGATAAAAATTTATGTGGGCTTTGAAACAGAAACGTTCAGCGGATTCGAACCATTTATTAAAAAACTGATGAAAAATTTTCAACCCGATTACATGGTGGGGTCTTTGCACCATGTAAGAGATATGGGTTTTGATTATTCCAAACAGCAGTATAATGAGACGGCTCGAATTGTTGGCGGGTTGGAGGCCCTCTATTGCGCGTATTTTGATCAGCAGTATCAAATGATTAACGCGCTTAAACCGGCAGTGGTCGGTCATTTTGACCTCATCCGTATATTCGATCCGGATTATCAGGCCCGGCTGAAAAAACCGGAGGTACAAAAACGAATTCAAAGGAACCTTAAGCTGATAAAAAAGTTAGACCTGATCATGGATTATAATCTTCGGGCGTTATATGCAGGGGCCAGTGAACCCTACCCATCCAGACCAATTCTTCTTCAAGCATTGGATTTAGGGATCGCCGTGGTACCCGGTGATGATTCACACGGAGTCGAAACAGCGGGAATGCATGTAAAAGAAGGGATAAAAAATTTACAGGACCTTGGGTTTGATATACAATGGCGGACACCCTGCTGATTATTAAATATTATTTTTTTGCTAAATTTCAATTAGTCAGTATCCTACCGAAAATCCTCAATTAATTTAATTCGCTTCAAGATTT
The DNA here is from genome assembly GCA_034189135.1 of Thermodesulfobacteriota bacterium. Taxonomy (NCBI): domain Bacteria; kingdom Pseudomonadati; phylum Thermodesulfobacteriota; species Thermodesulfobacteriota bacterium. The sequence goes on from JAXHVO010000104.1 coordinate 38,157, forward strand.
AGTACAATTAATTCGAAAACAAGAGAAAATAAGAGAAAACGCGAGAATTCAGCAGAAAAAAATATTGCTCATAAATGAGGCTGTAAAGGGAAATAGCTAAAATGGTTTTAAAAAAGGGCTGATTTCAAAAAGGGTTGATTTTTAAAAGTTTATAGGCCGGTGCAAAAAAAATAATAATAATATAGGCTAAGTATAAAATATTTTACTGACTTTTTGGCAATAATGGAAAACCGGTATAATCATGTTTGACACAAATAAATCGGTATCATAAATTTCAAAAAAAATTGAAGCGGATTTTTATAAATATTTTTTACCGGCATACGCCGGAGATGGTTCACACCCTATCTCCGCTAACTGATGCTTCCAGAATATAACATGCACAACATATTGTGTGATAAACGAATTCATATACAATATATTGTTGACAAAACCATAAAAAGAGATATATTATACAAAAAGTAAAAAATTTTTAGTCAATACTCAATACCGACCCCACAATATCGAGGATGGCCCATGTGTAAAATTCTTGTTATTGACGATGAAAAAGTAATCATAAATATAATACAGCAGCTGTTGGAAATGAACGGGTATGATGTGGACACAGCAGGTGATGGGGACGAAGGTATTCAAAAATTTGATAACGACTGTTTTGACCTGGTTATTACCGATATATGCATGCCAGGTGTAGATGGTAACGGTGTTGCCAAGCACATACGCGATTCTGCAAAAAAATATGTACCGGTTATAGGTATGTCAGGAACCCCCTGGGGATTTGAAGACAAGCGCTTTGATACCATTTTTGAAAAGCCCTTTCAATTAAAGGCCCTCATGAATACAGTGGAAGAACTTATCCCGCTCAATTCGAAAATAGCCGCGTTGGGTTAAAACTCAAGTTCCGCACTATTGATTTCCCCCACTTTGAGACCTTTGAAAAATGTTCATTTTTGTTTAAGGTCAAGGAAGGCGAAGATTTTAACCACAGGAATATATAGAATATTTCGAGGATTAAAATCTGAGCCTGACACAGAGATTGGACAAAAAGGGACGTTTTGCAAAGGTCTCACTTTCATGGTTGAGAAACCTGAAATGAGATCTGGGGCAATTCCTTTTAAACAACTGCACTTCTGCCCAACTTTGTAATCAATATAAAAACCGGCCGTTTTCATAAATACGGATGATTTTGCCCGGTGCAAGGTGGGCGGTCACCGTTTTCTTTTCGGTGTTCACCAGATCCCAGTGGAGGGCAGAATCGTTGAATCCGAGTTTTTTCTTACGCTCCTTAGACAGGCGCTTTACATCCCCTGAGTATGAGTCTGCATAGGAAGCACCGACTGCGATATGACAGTTGCCGTACTTTCCGCCGTAGTTTTCATCAAAGAGCGTATTGGCCATGAATAGGCTAATCTTGGAAAACCTTTTGTCTGTAAGGGAAAACTCTCCCAGCTTGTTTGCCCCTTTATCCATGGACAGCTGATTTTTTACAAAATCTGCTCCTTTGGTCGCACTGATTTTAACCGCCGAGCCTTTTTTAAACTCAAGCCTGACATTTTTAACGTAATTGCCGCTTCGGTATGAAGGCTGGTCGGCAAAATAAACCCCGGTGGTTCCTCGCCAGTCAGGAGACAGAAATATTTCAAAACTGGGTATATTGTGGCCGGACAAGCCTATCCACCTTCTTTTTTCCCCGGGGTAAATGTTGAGATCCACATTTTTCGATTCAATGTGATAAAATTTTACCTTTAAACTGTTTAGCCATTTTTTAATGGAAACTGCATTGTTGAATATTTGCTCCCAGTGCGATATAGGAGATGTTTTGTTAAGAAAACAGGAAGTTATTATCTGGCGCGTATATTCTTTCATAGAGAGGCCGGCATGTTTTGCAAGCTTTTGTGTAGGAAAGATACACAATGTCCATCCGAAAAGTCCCTGCTGTTCACGTTTATCAAGAATATCACGAAAAACTTTTCTTGAAACGGCCACTTTTCCTATTTTTTTGGGATCAATGTTTTTCAGATGAGTGATCGATTCAGGGGCATGCAAAAAAATTGACCCGTTCAGATTTTTATAAAGCTCTTGTTCGCCGGGTGGAATAAAAACAAGCTGTTGGTGATTTGAAAGTTCAAAAAGGTTCTTTTCCATCGTCGGGCTGGGCATGGTGCGAAGAACCGGATTCAACCCAATATCAAGGAGTTTTGCATGAACTATTTCCGCAAGTCTTATTGAAGGGGCGTTATAACGGATCGCCACAATGTCGTTTTTTTTAAATTTTGCGGTTCTGGCTTTTTTCATGGCCCATAGCAGGACATCCGCATATCTGTTGAGCTGTTTTTCGGTAAACATGGTTTCTCCTTTTCATGGTTAATTTTTTTTCAACCACTCACTTGCCGTATTCACCTGTTCTGTAACATTATACCCTTTTAAAATAAAGAAAAATACCAATCATTATCCCTAGGGCTGGTGGAAAAATAACTTCAAAAAATAGCGTCGATGTATCCTGTCCGGCTGAGTGGCAAAAACCGGGGATACCTTTGTTATTCATTTATTTTCGCGTTTTGCCGTCCGGGGGTCTCAACACTTATTATGGTGAATTTTCCCGGTTTTGCTTTTTTATCCAAATTGGGATATAAGGCAATTCAACGTATTGCCCGATGTGCGTTTTATAATATTCTGGTCGTTAGGGTTTTCATATGAACATAAAATATGAAAAATCATGGGCTGTCCGGACCATCATTTTGGTATTGGCCATAATAATTCTGCTTCTGTCAAAAATCGCCTCCGGTGAATCGATAACCAATTGCCCCATCCAGTTTGAAAGCAATATTGATCAGGTAAAGGAAAAAATGAAGCCGTTAAATTTTCTGCAACATCCTTTGCATACACCTTTGGAAGTCAGCTATTTTCGTTATTATAATTTTGATTATAAACAAACCAAGCATTTTTGGGGGACATTTAGTAGTGGTGAAAAAAAAATAGCGGCCCATATTTTTAGACCGGTTGATTCAAAGGGGAGCGTTTTTTTATTGCATGGTTTTTTTGATCATACCGGGATTATGAAAAATCTTATCCGGCACTGTCTGGACCGACAATATACTGTTGCGGTTTACGATTTGCCCGGCCACGGTTTTTCTTCAGGCCAGAGCCTGACCATCAATGATTTTTCCGAGTATGTCATCGTACTGGAGGATTTTATAAAAATGTGTCGGCATGATCTGCCCGGACCGTTTCACCTGATCGGGCACAGCACAGGAGGTGCGATTGCCTTTGAATACCTGAACAGTGCCCAGGATTTAATATTTAAAAAGGTCATTCTATTGGCCCCTTTGATTCACTTTACATCATGGAAAATGACCAAAGTCGGTTATTTTTTGGCCAGGCCTTTTGTAAAATCCCTGCCGAGAAAATTCAGAAAAAATTCTTCAGATACCGCCTTTCTTAAAAAATACCGAAATGATCCGCTAAGGACGGAAAGATTTCCCTTAAAATGGTTGGATGCGATTTATAAGTGGGACAGGCGTATAAAAGGGTATAAGTCTGTTTCAAAGCCGGTTCTGGTCATTCAGGGAACCGGAGACAAAGTGGTTGACTGGAAATATAACCTGGAGTTTTTAGACAAGAAATTATCTAAGTTGGAAGTCAAATGGATTCAAAACGCAAAACATCAGCTCTTAAATGAAAACGAATCGGTAAAATCGAAAGTTTTACAGATGATCGCAGAGTATCTTGAGGGGTAAACGCCAACAGGGATCGGCGGCAGCTGTCCGGGGATTCGGTTTACCTGTTAGGGGTGACGATTTTTTCATCGTTTAAAACGGAATATATTCATGGGAAATAAACAGTCATTTTTCAATCTTAGCTCGGTTCGACCGGGGAATCGCCTATTGGCCCGGTACCAGACATAACAATCTTATCTATGAATGAACATGCGGCAGCTATCTCGCTTCAATAAGATTTGAGCCAGCCCCAGGGGAAAGAATCCCACGGCGGCGCTGATCGTCTCTGCCTGTATCGGTTTAACCAAGAAGACAGGGGGCGTGTAGAATTCCGATCTCAGTTGTTATGTCTGGTACCGGGCCAATAGGCGATTCCCCGGTCAAACCTTAGGTTTGCTTCATCGTTGTGCACAGTCGGGCAGGAAAATTAATAAGAAACAGCATATTCGGGAATAATTCTTTGGTGGGATCGCGGACCCAGGATCCAGTTGCCCGTCATTTGCGGTGGTTAGCCTGTTGGCATCTGGACGTGAATATTTACTTCAGCATAACCGGTCTGCAAGAGCCTTAACCGCGGTCATATATTCTGTCAGACCGTGTATGAAAATGTCATTGTGATTCGCCCCGGGAATTTTCAGCAAGGTTTTGTCGGATGCGCTGCATGCATTATACAGGGTTTCTCCATGAGAAAAAGGTATGATATGATCTTGCGTAGCGTGGATAATTAAGACCGGCTTGTCAAAGGTTTTGATTTTGTCCACGTTTTGAAAGCCTGTCTTTTTTTTAAAACCGATCATTTCCGCATCAATACCCAAAGTTTGCAACAAAGGCTCGGTCCAGGCAAATCCGCTTTCTAAAATAAGCCCGCTGATGTCCGCTTTATGGCGGTCAGCAATTTCCAGAGCCGGCGCACTTCCGAGAGATCTGCCCATAACAATCATAGGGCCGGTGTAACCATGTTTAACTAGCCAGTTGTTGACGAAGTGAAATATGGTATGGGAGTCATGCATCATGGCTGCAACGGTGGGCCTGCCGGTGGACCTGCCGTAACCTCTGTAATCTACAGGCAAAAAATTAATTCCCATTTTATTATACAAGGGGCCGAGATCGTTATAATCTGCAACGATTTCACCGTTTCCATGAAAAAAGAGGATATTCGAACCCTGTTTTTCTGCCATATGAAAACGGGCACCTATTTTATCATCTTTTTCAACCGGAATCATGATATCTATACCGTGGGTCCCGGTTTCGCTGGTTTTTACTTCCCCTCTCGGATGGAATAAGGCCATTAAGATCTCAGGCCGATCCAGGGATGTATAGCTAGTTGAGTGTATGCTCATCTCTATATTTATGTTGCTGCTTCGACTCGAGACCGTCGAAAAGTGTTTTTTCAAATGTCTGAGCCGGAAACCCGTATCCAAACCCTTTGTGCTGATGATTTAAGGTTTCAAATTAAGTACGTTGAATGTGTGAACAGGTTCATACTTGCCCTTGGCGGGAATCGGTTCGAGCTCGGTGATATCGAACGTATTCTCCAACTGCTCAAGGGTTTGCTGGGAAATAAGTATCTGGCCGGGTTTTGCTGCACTGCACAGCCTGTATGCCGTGTTGACCGTTTTACCCACCACCGAGTAACTCATGGTACGGGAGGAGCCGATGTATCCTGCCACCAGGGTGCCGGTATTTATGCCAATTCCGGTTTGAATCTGGAACTGTCCTTCGGCCTCACGGGTTTTATTGAATTCAATCAGCGAGTGCTGTATGTCTATGGCCGCTTTGACGGCGCGGATCGGATCGTCACCGTGAGCAACCGGTGCACCCCATATTGCCATCATTGAATCTCCAATAAACTTGTCTACCGTACCTTCATGATGAAAAACAATATCCACGATGATCTCGAAGTAGTCGTTGAGCATCCTCAGCACTTCAGTTGCATGGGCGTTTTCACTTAAAAGGGTAAAATCACGAATGTCGACAAACAGGACGGTGGCAACGCGGCTTTCCCCACCCTTTTCCACCTTTAACTGGCCAGACACGACCATCTCGGCCAGATTGGGTGAAAGAAGCCTTTGGAATCGTTTCCGGGTGATCGCATCTTCTCTAATCTTTTTTGCCATCTCTGAAGTTTTGATAAACTGGTAGGTTTGGTTGGCAATGTTTGTCAGGAGGAACAGGTCTTTTGCATTGTATGCACTCACCGCAGTGGAGGATTCGAGAATGATGGTACCAATCATGGTGGCCTGATCAAGAATAGGAACTGCAATGGTGCTGCGGGTACCTTTTTCTATAATCGATTTCGCACCGTTGAAGCGATCATCCGTCATGGCGTCTGTAGATACTATTCCTTTTTTATTTTTTTGCAGGTAACGAATCAGCGTTTTGGAGATGACAAACCTGTTTTCCGGAGATTTAGTTTTGTAAGCATAAGGTTTTAACATTCCATTTTTATGGGACATGAGTATGATTCCACGATCACATTCGAGAACCTCAAAGGCACAGTTGAGGACGTGTTTAAGGATATGGTCCATGCCCATGTCAAAGCTGATCCTGCGCTGCAGTTCGTGTGTGATTCGCAGTTTTTCATAATCCGCACGCAATACCGCTTTGTCAGGTATGTCCCTTTCACTTAAAAACGGCCTTTCTGTGGCGGATTCAGTTACGGGGCTAAAATGACTGTGTATGGTTCGGGAATTCTCATCAACAATTTGTACTGCTGTGCCGGGAGTTTTGGAGCTGAAGATGCAGCGTGTGTTTCCCAGCGTGATCTCATCACCGTCATTTAGCGAAAGTTTTCCGTCTATCTTTTTATTATTTACAAAAGTGCCGTTAAGGCTTCCAAGATCTCTGATGACGAAGCCCTGTTTGAATTCGAAGGTAATGAGGCAGTGAACGGAGGAAATGCCGGGGTCGAGTATGGTGATATGATTATTGGTGTGGCGGCCGATAATGCAGTGTTCGTTAATTTCAACCTCGTTTCTGCCGCTTCTGGAGAATATAATAAGCTTTGGCATGATCCAATCTTTCGAAGGTTGAAAATGGTCATTCTAACGAACGAACAGGAAGCCCGCGGCAGCCATTGATATCATAGGCAGGTATGGCAAAAGAATTTCCATTGCTGAAGTTGAAAGCCACTCCGGGTCCTGTTGACTTTTCCGAAGTCCAGAGCAAAATACAGCTTAACTTTATTTCCGGAACGATTTTTACTAAAAATCCACATTCTGACATGTATCCTTTGTATTTCGGATCCGTTACATAAAGGCTTTTAAGCTCTTCAAGGGTCGGGAGGCGCCAGTTGTCATAATTGGGACTCACAGTATATGCAAAGTTGTATTTGGCCCAGGCATTAGCATCTTTCCAGTTGATATCTCCCTGATTGTCAGCTTTAGCCCACATCAATCCCATTTTATGGTCTGTGAGGGTTCCGTTGCCATTATCGGTGAAACGTTCTCCGGCCATAACGGTATGGCATGAAAATACCAGACAGGTAATCATTAGGCTGTAAAAGAATATTTTTCGACACATAGTTGTTCTGTTGTTATAAAATTACTGAAATATTCGACAATGGTATTTTCCCAATCTGCCATTTCGCATTCGAGTTTAGGCCGAGCATCCCGGGATGCGAACAGGAGAAGAAAAAACATTAACCATATGAATTTATAAAATATTTCGCGGAATAAAAAAATGTTATCAGGCACAGAAATATGGCAAAAATCGCTGTTATGCAAAGTTCTCTTACTGAATGCAAGCTAAATTTTATTATATTGTGACAAAAGAGTCAAGGAGTAACTTATTTATTTAATGGCACTTTATTTATATTGGGTTCCTATTTGCTTTTTTAAAAACGGTGTAAAAATATGGCGGATTTTATGTAAAGATTCCTCAACACCGGGTGCGATGTACTTGGCAAACATATCAAGATGCACCAGGGCATTTATGGTTGAATCTTTCTTGCCTGCGGTGCGTAATCTTTTAACAATGGAGGCGTTGAGCTTTTCAATATTGTTGTATATTCTGGTAAGTCCATCCAACTCAAGCTCAATCCGATGTCCTTGGAGAATCAGGAAATATTGGGCCAGCAAGTAGGTGGAGGTGGCCCGCCATATTGTCTCCTCCTCGTTTGCAAAGGGAAGGTGAAAACGGGCCATTGGTTTTAAAAAATCGGTATGTGGACATTCGCTTACCGCGATCACCAGACCCATCAGTGAACTTATCCCTTCCTGGGCAGTTGTATGGTGTGATACCGTCCTCTCCTTGGTAGAAACTTCGACATGAATTTTATCGTAGGAAATAAGGAGACCAAGGCGTTCGACAATGTTAACCAGGTTTACAGATAACGGGCAGTTTGGATAAAGATCAGCGGTAAGCGGACAGTGAGGGCACTGGTGGAAATCGAGTCGGGTCCAGGAGGGGAGATCGTCAAGCATGTTTCCCTGTAATTTTAACGACTCAGCATCGAGTTGAAGATTAAAAATTTCTTTTGTTTTGTCCGGCAAGGTGAAAATATAGCGGATGTTTATTATTTCCATAACATAGGTTACCAGCAAATACCCGGGTACATAAGTTGAAGGTTGCGACGGTCAGGAAAAGCGCATTTTGAAGCCATGTTGGTTACAAAAATCAGACATTTCCGCCAGAATGCGGCAATTGTGTGATGCTTGTCCTTTCAACTTTCAGCCCAACCAGCTTCAGCCTGCCTGCATGAGTCGTTACCAGTCAATACGATCCGATTCAGGTGTTTTTTTTCTCAGCGAACTTAAATCCAAACCTTCAAAGTCAACAGTAATAACGCTATTGCACATATTTTTCACCTTTTCAAGTACAACCAAATGATCCGGGTGAACCTGATACCGACCGAGTGCTTCAGTATTGGCAAATAGCGCAACCAGGCCAAAATCATAGGACCTGTCGGAACGTACCACATCCCGGCCGAATTCATATGAATGAATTTCAGTAATACTGTTGGGCAGATTGTCCATAAGTTTTTCAAGATTCTCGATGTCGGCTTCTTTGACTTCCGGTTTAAACTTCAACAAAACAACGTGATTGATCATTATGGATCTCCTTTTTCGAGTTTCGGGTTACACAGGATACAGGGTATAATCAGGGGTGGTTTTCAACTATCAACACGTGACTCGGACCTCGCACGCCTTAACCCGTAATAGACTATATTTTCCCTTAAATGGGATTGATTTTTTAATTCGAGTGTATTATCAGATGTTTTTAATATTTCAACAGTAAAAATCTATCACTGTTTAAATATCCCTGCAACCGCTATTATTGACGGTGAGGTAGAAGGTCCCATCTAATGCGTCTTATATATGATACTTTCTAGTTAACTATCACCCCAATTGAGCGAAAAAAAGTAGTAATAACCATCTAAAAAAGCTGGAAAAGCCTTTAGAATAAGGGTATACAGATGGTGACGAAACCAAAAACCCAAATTCTGAAAGGCTTTCATAG
>JAXHVO010000105.1 GCA_034189135.1 Thermodesulfobacteriota bacterium
TGCGGCACATGGATTAGGAATCCATTGCTCTATCCACTGAGCTACGGGGGCAGGGGTGAAACAGGTTGTGCGAAAAGAACAAAGCGAAACACTTAGACTTTTCAATAGAGTTATCCGCATATCAGATAGAAATTGAAACTTCAAGATTATTCTATTACCTGCCGCATTAAAATAATAATGGCTTAAAAACTTTCTATTATCCTATTTGCATTGCTTACCGGCTTTATGTTATATAAAAACAATAAAAGATTGTATTTAGACCTCTTCTGATGGATTGTCCCATGGAGCGAGAACCTGGTAGCGGGTTGGTCAGGAAGATGGTTGAATGGGACCTGATAAAGCTGGGAAAAGGTTATAGAAAAACCACTGATTATTTAAGGATATTTTATGAAACGAGCGCTAATTACCGGTATCACAGGCCAGGACGGTGCCTATCTGGCGGAGTTTCTACTTCGTAAAGGATATGAGGTGCATGGCATAAAACGCAGAGCCTCTTCGTTCAACACAGCCCGTGTGGATCATCTTTATAAAGATCCCCACGAAAAGGATGTTCGCTTTTTCATGCACTACGGGGATCTGACCGATGCGACAAATCTGATTCGGATTATTCAGGAAATTCAGCCTGAAGAGATTTACAATCTCGCGGCCCAAAGCCATGTCATGGTTTCTTTTGAAACCCCGGAATATACAGCAAATGCGGATGCCCTTGGTGCATTGCGTATCCTTGAAGCTATTCGAATTTTGCAGCTGGAGCAAAAGACCCGTTTTTACCAGGCCTCCACTTCCGAACTGTTCGGTAAGGTCCAAGAAGTGCCGCAAAATGAAAACACGCCTTTTTATCCCAGGTCTCCTTACGGTGTGGCAAAACTTTATTCCTACTGGATTACCATTAACTACCGCGAGGCGTACGGCATGTATGCCTGTAACGGAATTTTGTTTAATCATGAATCACCCATTCGCGGAGAAACATTTGTGACCCGAAAAATTACCAGAGCCATGGCGCGAATAAAACTGGGTTTGCAGGACTGTCTTTACATAGGAAATCTGGATGCAAAGCGTGACTGGGGCCATGCCGCTGATTATGTGGAAATGCAGTGGCTGATGCTCCAGCAGGAAGAGCCGGACGATTTTGTTATCGCCACCGGAAAGCAGCATTCCGTTAAAGAAGTGATTGAAACCGCAGGCCAACAGTTGGGTATTTCCATTCGCTGGGAAGGCAAGGGGGTTGAAGAAAAAGGTATCAATGAGGAGAATAATAAAACCATCGTTGCGGTCGACCCCGGCTATTTTCGCCCCACCGAAGTAGATGACCTTCTGGGCGATGCAAGCAAAGCCAGAGAAAAACTGGGCTGGGAGCCCCGCATAAGCTTTGAACAGCTTATTTCGGAGATGGTGGATGAAGACATGAAAGAAGCCCAAAAGGATTATCTTTGTCGGCAGGAAGGGTATAAGACCTATGATCATTTTGAATAAAGGATTTGAGGAATGAACAGCGAAGATTCCATATTTCTTGCCGGGCACAGGGGGATGGTCGGTTCCGCCATTTTACGACGTCTGCGGTCTGAAGGGTATGACCGTATCGTCACCCGTACCCGCAGTGAGCTTGATTTAAAAGACCAGAGAGCGGTGCGGGAATTCTTTAATGGTGAAAAAATCGATTATGTGATTATTGCGGCAGCAAAGGTTGGCGGCATTTATTCTAACAACACTTATCCTGCTGAATTTATCTATAATAACTTAATGATGGAGGCAAATCTTATTCATGGGGCCTGGCAGGCAGGAATTCAGCGGCTTCTTTTCCTGGGGAGCTCGTGTATCTACCCCAAGCATGCGGTGCAACCGATGAAAGAGGAATCGTTGCTTTCAGGGAAACTTGAGCCGACCAATGAAGCTTACGCGATTGCAAAAATTGCCGGCATCAAGCTTTGTGAATTTTACAATCGCCAGTATGGCACCAGGTACCGGTCTGTGATGCCGACCAATCTGTATGGTCCCAATGACAATTTTGATTTAAATAATTCTCATGTGCTGCCTGCGTTGATTCGTAAATTTCATCTGGCAAAACTGGCAGAACACCACGATTGGGACGGCATTCGCCGGGACGAATTAAAATATGGTGCCATTCCCCAGGATATACAACAAAGCCTGAACAGTATTGCCACACCAAAAACAAAATCATCTTCACCGCCGCGTGACGGAATAATGCTATGGGGGAGCGGGCTGCCGAAGCGAGAATTTCTCTATGTGGATGATATGGCGGCCGCCTGCCTTTTATTAATCAATTTAAGTGATGCCCAATATGATGCTTTAAGGTCAACCGGTTCACCTGCTGTTAAGGCAAAAAACAATACCACGGCTTTTGAGGCAGGTAGGGTCGAAAATGACCATCGGCTAATGGTTCCGCACATCAATATAGGGGCAGGAAGTGATATGACGGTTCAGCAACTTGCCGAAATAGCAAAAAAAGTAGTTGGGTATACCGGAGATGTGGTTTGGGATCGGTCCAAACCGGACGGGATGCCGCAAAAGTTGCTTGATATTTCGAGATTAACCAGTATTGGCTGGAAACCCGAAGTGACCATAGAAGAAGGCATCGCACAGACATATGCATGGTACATGGAGAACCTTGAACAGGGGCGGGGAGGTAAGACATGATGACAGGGCTAAAAATGGCAAAATCAGCTTTATTATGTATCGGGATTGTTATATATTTAACCTTTCTGATCACCGGGTGTTCTACTTTGCCAAGTGAAAGAGGCAAGACGGGATCTCATGAAGTAAGCCGACAGAAAGATAAAACAAGACCTTTGTACTATGATTTCGAAGATGTTCTTATCCCCAGGGAACTGAAAGCGGACCAGAAATCATCATTTATTTACAACACCGCCGGTTTCTCGGCCGGGGTTTTGGTGTTGAAGGGGAGAGTTGAGCTTGGATCTCTGGTCTCTTTTTTTGAAAAGAACATGGCAAAAGACAACTGGCGACTGGTCAGCTCGTTTAAATCATCCAGAACCATTATGCTTTTCCAGAAACAAAGCAGATGGTGTGTGATAAACATTACTGAAGGCATAAGTACCCGAACTGAGATATGGGTGGCCCCGACCCTGAATGAGCCGGTATCCGGATTGTTAAAATAACGGCAAAAAGGGTTCAAGGATTCAAGGAGTCAGGGATTCCAGTGAAATTCTAATGGCTTATAGATAACCGATAGTTCATAGCTCTATACTTTCAGCTCACAGTAAAAAAGGATTTTTCAATATTACATTTGCCTCATAAAGTTGGTAAATGTCTGTTAACCAAATATCGAGATCTGAACCTATGACCACAGCGATAAAAAATAAAAATATTGTACTTGGCGTATGCGGAGGTATTGCAGCATACAAAAGCGTTGAGCTTTTAAGACTCCTTAAAAAACAGGGTGCAAATGTCAGGGTGATCATGACGGAAAACGCCGGGGCATTTGTCGGGCCGCTTACCTTTGAAGCATTATCAGGGGAGATGGTCTGTTCGAGTCTCTTTGAAAAAAGGGATGATGCATCCATAAAGCATATTGACTGGGCCAAAGCTGCAGATGCAGTCATTATTGCCCCGACAACGGCCAATATGATTGGAAAGCTTGCCAACGGTATTGCGGATGATGCGCTTAGCACTTTCATGCTTGCCGTTACCTGTCCTGCTGGTGTTTGCCCTTCCATGAACACCCATATGTACGAAAGCAGGGCGGTAAAAAGAAACCTTCAAACTTTACGAAATGACGGATACGTTGTCATCGAACCCGGGGCAGGTGAGCTTGCATGCGGCACAACGGGACCGGGTCGCCTCCCCGAGCCGGAGGATATGGTGGACAGGCTGGTAAAAATGCTTACCATTAAGGATATGAAAGATAAAAAGGTGCTGGTAACCGCAGGACCGACATGGGAATCTATCGACCCTGTCCGGTTTATCACAAATCCATCATCCGGGAAAATGGGTTATGCTCTTGCAAGAGCTGCTGAACACCGGGGAGGGGAGGTGACACTGATTAGTGGCCCGGCAACTATTCCTGATCCACTCCATGTCAACGTTGTGAAGATAAAAACTGCGCAGGAGATGGCGCAGGCCGTTTTCGAGCATAGTAAAAAATGTCATATCATAATAAAAGCAGCGGCTGTTTCAGATTACCGTCCGAAAGATAACCAAAAACATAAGATAAAAAAAGACAACGATGAAATGGCCCTTGATCTTATAAAAAACCAGGACATTCTAAAAGAACTGGGTAAAACCAAGAAAAATCAGATGCTGGTCGGTTTTGCTGCGGAAACCAGGGAGTTGGGAAAAAACGCAGGAAAGAAACTGAAAGAAAAAAATCTTGATATCATTGTAGGAAACCTGGTGGGGGACCCGTCTTCAGGTTTCGGGACAGATACCAACAAGGTTACGCTGTTTTTTAAAGACGGTACCAAGGAATCCATACCTGAAATGGAAAAAGATGAGGTGGCACATTTGCTTTTGGATCGTATCGTTGAACGGATGGGATGATAAGCTGATAAATACTGAACGATAAACTAAAATAAATAAATGAACGTCCAACGTCCAACGTCGAACATCGAATGACTATACAGCTTAGGTGTTTCAATTATATAATCTAACGGAGCGAAGTGATATCCTTATTCGACGTTCGATGTTGAGCGTTCGATGTTCAAATTGTTGCATCTTAAATTTTAACCGAGCTTTCATAACACTTCAAAAATACATACTCAGGTCAGGAGTTCTGGATCTAATATCGGAAGATTTACTTATGAACAGAAAGCAGGCTTTCAACCATATTGTTGCAGAAATAGACACCACCCTTAATGTAATGAAAGGGTTGGGTTGCAGGGGATTTGATTGCTCTCCCCGGAGCCTTGATACCATAGAAAAATGGGGAAACAATGGGAAAATGACCGATGAAACTCTGGAATCTATTCGCGCAGAGATCGGTAATTGTAGCAGGTGCCCCCTTTGTGATAAGCGGACAAATATTGTTTTTGGTGCAGGTGATCCAAAGGCACGGTTGGTCTTTGTTGGTGAAGGACCGGGCTATGAAGAGGATAAAAGCGGAGAACCGTTCGTCGGTGCCGCAGGCCAGCTACTTACCAAAATTATTGAGGCCATCCATTTAACCCGGGAACAGGTTTACATCTGCAACATTATAAAATGCCGCCCACCCGGAAACAGGAACCCCCTGCCGGAGGAGATAAATACCTGCTTTCCATTTTTGAAACGCCAGCTTTCAGTGATAAAACCGGATTTTATCTGTGCCCTGGGAACCTTTGCCGCCCAAACGCTGTTAGAAAGCAAACAACCCATTTCCAGACTCAGGGGACAGTTTCATGATTATATGGGGATACGGGTGATGCCGACCTATCATCCTGCTTATCTTCTCAGAAATGCGAATAAAAAACGTGAGGTATGGGAAGATATGAAGGCGCTAATGAAGGAGATGGAATGAAAAACCTATCAAAAAAGATGATCGTGTCAGTCCTGTTGCTTGTTACGATTGTTTTTTCTTCAAATGTGTTTGCCGATAAAAATGAGATCTATATGATAAAGATTTCGGATGCAATCGGTCCGGGGGTGGCTGGATTTATCATATCGGGGATTGAAAAGGCTTCTGATGCCGGTGCAGCGTGCATAATCATAGAGCTTGACACTCCAGGCGGACTGGCCGAATCGATGCGCAGCATTGTCAAGGCAATTTTTGCCAGCAAGGTGCCTGTGGTGGTTTACGTATCACCCAGCGGGGCAAGGGCGGCATCCGCAGGGGTAATGATTACCATGGCGGCAGACATTGCCGCCATGTCACCCGGAACGAATATCGGGGCTGCCCATCCGGTGGCTGCAGGAGGTAAAAAAATAGAAAAAACCATGTCTGAGAAGGTAACCAACGACATGGTGGCCCATGTGAAAAGCATTGCCCAAAAAAGGGGGAGGAATGTGAAGTGGGCTGAAAAGGCGGTGCGCCAAAGCGTGTCCGTAACCGAAACGGAAGCTTTAAAACAAAACATCATAGATCTGATTGCAGAGGATATCGACGATCTGATTAAACAGATAAACGGCAGGAAAGTTAAAGGAAAAGGAGTTTTACAGCTTGACAGTCCGGTAAAAAAGATACTGGAAGAAAACTTGCGGACGAAGATTTTAAAAACCATAAGCGATCCAAACATCGCGTATATCCTGATGATGATCGGACTTGCCGGCCTTTATTTTGAGCTTTCCCACCCAGGTGCCATTTTCCCCGGGGTGATCGGAGGGATTGCAATTATATTGGCATTTTTCGCCATGCAGACCCTACCGGTGAATTACGCCGGTATCCTTCTGATCATTCTGGCCATTATTTTTTTCATAATGGAAATGAAGATTACCAGCTATGGGTTGTTAAGCATTGCAGGAATTGTTTCCTTATTACTCGGATCGCTGATGCTTTTTGAGGGCACTGCTCCGGAGATGGACCTGTCGCTGCAGGTACTGGTACCGACCCTGGTGATGGTTTCGGGCTTTTTTGTTGCAGTGGCAGCACTGGTATTTAAATCGCACCAATCAAAACCGAAAACAGGAGTGGCAGGCCTGGTGGGGGAAACAGGTATCGTCAAGCAAGCGGTTAAACCGGAAGGCAAGGTTTTCGTTCATGGTGAGCTGTGGAATGCGACATCCAAAGTTGAGATAGAAAAAGGAGAAAAGGTACGGGTAGTCAATGTGGTTAACCTCGTTTTGGAAGTTGAGCCGGTTAACCCTGCAAACACTTAAAAGTTTTTAAAGGAGGTTATAATGACCCTTTATCCAATTATTGCTATCATTGTACTGGTTATTTTGTTTCTGTCCGCTGCCATCCGCATACTCAATGAGTATGAGCGCGGTGTGATATTCCGGCTGGGGCGTGTGATCGCTTCAAAAGGACCGGGTTTGATCATACTGATTCCGATCATTGATAAAATGATTAAAGTGAGCCTGCGGCTGGTTGCCATGGATGTGGATCCGCAAGATGTGATTACCCGGGATAATGTTTCCGTCAAGGTCAACGCGGTGATCTATTTCAGGGTGATTGATCCGGTTAAGGCGATCGTTGAGGTGGAGCATTATAATTATGCCATGTCCCAGCTTGCCCAGACCACTTTAAGGAGCGTTTGCGGACAGGCTGAACTGGATGAACTGCTGTCTGCAAGAGAAAAAATTAATACCGAGCTTCAGGAGATACTGGATACCCATACGGATCCTTGGGGCATAAAGGTGACCACCGTTGAGCTCAAGCACATTGACCTTCCGCAGGAAATGCAAAGATCAATGGCAAAACAGGCCGAGGCGGAGAGAGAACGTCGCGCCAAAGTGATTAATGCTGACGGGGAATACCAGGCAGCGTCAAAACTTGCCGAGGCGGCAGAGATCATACGGGACCATCCGGTTGCCCTGCAACTCAGATATTTACAAACCATGCGTGAAATGTCCGCTGAACAGAACACAACCACCATCTTTCCGTTTCCCATGGATCTTTTCAGACCGCTCTTAGAAGCCATGGATAAAAAGAACAAAGAGTAAGAATATATAAAATTGCTTGGCAGGGTAACCGCATTTGGTTTTTTAAGGATTTAGCCGAGCTAGATTAAATTGCGTAAGAAAACAGTATGTTATAACATGCTGAAATGATAAGAAATATCTAGACTTTTGTCTTAAAGTATG
>JAXHVO010000106.1 GCA_034189135.1 Thermodesulfobacteriota bacterium
TGGATTTTGGTCACAGAATCAGCGCTGTTACCTTTAATCCAAAAGGAGCATTTTTTAAATACTCAGCATAGCTTTTGCCATTCTCCCCAGCTTAGCTGGGGGTTTAGCTCTGTAATTAACTATCCGGGTATTGAAAGCCATCCCGGCCATCAGCGTGCCTGCGAATTGTTTGATGGCTTCAGCGGTATGCTTAGTTTTGAGCTAAAAGGTGGTGTGGAAGCTGCAGAACGTTTTATGCAAAACACCGCCCTGCCGATTGTTGCCCCGAGTCTTGGGGGCATCGAATCGCTAATCACCCGGCCGGTGACCACTTCTCATTCCGGTCTTTGCCAGGAAGATCTGAAAAAACTTGGAATTTCAGACAACTTAATTCGATTCTCCGTCGGTATCGAAGCAACCGAAGATTTAATTGAAGATTTCAAGCAGGCATTGGACTAAATATACGGATATTCAGCATCGAACATTAAATGGCCAAGGACATGGCTTTTAAAATAAAACTATGATTAATTGATTCTATCCTCGGTAATTTGTTTTTTAAATCTTTAATTTATATACAAGGGGTCGGGGGGGTTCAATCCCTACTCAGTTCGTCCCGAGAAGCGCCCATTTGCCCGTATCCGCCTTAACAATAATTTTGAGAAACTGGTGTACGGTCCGCCTGCGGCGGACTGAGATTCGATTTGAGCCAGCCCCAGGGGACAGAATCTCACGGCCGCGTTGATCGTCTCTGCCTGTATGGATTTAACTGAGAAGATAGGGGGCGTGTACAGAGTACTGGACTTATTTGTTAAGGCGGATACGGGCAAATGGGCGCTTCTCGGGACGAACCACTCACAAGCATTAAATCTCAAACGGTTCACAAAAAAAGGCTATTGATAAAAAACTCCCCGACCCCTCGATCAATTATTATCGTATTACCGGTATGTGATATCTTTTATCATTTATCTTGATGAAGTAAACATCATTATCATTTTCCATGAACTTTGATATCTTTATCATGCTTTGTTCGGTAAATTTTACCAGCTCTTCTCCATCCTTGGCATATAAACGGTCTTTTTTTATAAAAAGCTCTTCAGGGTTCAGTCTGATTTGTTTTTTGGTGTTCAATAAAAGGTAAATATCTTCTTTGGTGAAAATATTAAACACGAATAAAGCGGTGTCTTCATATTTGAAATAAACCTTCTCAGTATAACTGTCCGTAGCCTGGGCAACATGGTAGCCGTCTTTATCTTTTCTGATTGACGAATGAAAGAAATCGATTATTTTTTTGTGCTCAAACTCTCCATGTTTATTGTGCCAGCGGCCATTTGAGTCAAGCCAGAATACAGCCTTATCGCTGGAAATCACAATTTCTTTAGGCTGTTTTTTCATGATACTTTTCCATTGCCTGGATCAAACCTGTCTCCCCGCTGGTGGAAAAACATTATGCAGAACCCTGCTTGGCCTTGGTGACTAGTTGTTCGGCTATCTTGGATTCCAACCGAATACGCGTCTCCTTGTGTGCTTTTTTCTCCTCTTCAAGTAATTCGGCATTCTTTTCAGCGTCTCTGGCCAGTTTCTTTTTGAGGTCATCAATCTCGGCACTTTTTTTCTGTTTAATTCCGCCAATTTCTGAAGAATACTTTTTATCGAGTTCATGCAGATCTTGCTTATATTTTTTATCGAGGGTCTTTAATTCCTCCTGATACTTTTTGATGGCTTTTTTATGTTCGGCATTGAGCCGTGTAATTTCTTCAGCATGCTTTTTTTCCAGTTTGGGGATAAGGTCATGACGTCCTTTCTCTAATTTTTGGAACTCCTCATGTGACTCGAGTATGGCCTTGAACTTGGCTCTAGCTTCTTCCTTTTCTTTCTCAATCTGTTTTTTTAACGAGTCAACCGTTTTTTGGTGTTCTTCTTTTAAGCGATCAACCGTTGCCTTGTTTTCGTCCATTAGAGCGTCTATTTCAGTATCAAGGAGGCCCTGAACGCCGTCGACTCCTGATTTGAAACTTCCGAGCTCATTCTGGTGCTCTTTTTTCAACTGCGCTATTGTTTCGTCAAATTCATGCTGCTTCTTTTCGATTCTCTGCTGCCATTTAATGTCTGACTCATTGACGGCTTTGGTTTTTTCTTTTTCAACTTGTTCTCTTAAAGAGTCGATCTTGGCATCATGTTCGAGCTGTAGTTTGTCAAACTTTTGCTGATAATCACTTTCTGCCAGAGCTTTGGCATTGATTTTTTCCTGTTTCAGTTTGTTTTTTAAAGAAACAACCGCTTCCTCGTGCGTTTCAGCTAGCTTTTTTACCGAATCTTCGTGCTCCTTATTTATCTTATCGATGATTGAATCGTAGTGCTTTTTTGATTCATCAAGGGTCGCTTTCAGTTTGGCCAATTCGGCGGGCATTGCCTCATAGCGAAGGGACAGTTCTTTCTCTCGGGCTTGACTCTGTTCCAATTCAGCCTTGAGGTTGAGCATGCGCTTTGCCAGTTCTTTGAGCCGTTCATCACCGGTTAAAGCCTTGTAACGGTATTTCCCAAGCTGTTCAGTAATCTGGACAATCTGCCGTTCCCTTCTCGCCAAGTTTTCACGAAGGTTTAAATAGTCTCTCGAAAACGGCGAGCTTCGTGCCTCGCGTTGCGTTTCTTCAATCTTAGCCTGCAGGCCGGCAATTTCTATTTCTTGCTGATGAAGGCGTTGTTCCAAGTCATCATCGGTATATGATTCCTCCGCAACATACCGATCCGAATCATTTTCGGTATGCGACGAGTCGTCGTCTGGATCGATAGTCTCGCCACCGATATTTTCTTTATAAAGTTCGGCCAGCCACTCCGGCTCATCGTCAAGTGCATCCAGGGGTCCATCAATAGTTGCATTCCCTGATAGATTTTTTGCTGCGGCATCCATTGCGGGCGGATCGGATATTGGCACTGCATCCACTTGTTCGGCAGGCGTTAAATCGATCAGCGTGGATATTTTTTCAACGAATGCGCCATTGAAAAAATCCGTTTCATTAATATAGGCATCTGCATGATATCTTTGTTTCCCATGCAGATTAAGATCTGATTGGGGAATATTGGAAGAAATCAGAATAACCGGTATTTGACTGCCGGTCACTTTTTTGGCTTTGCTGCAAAGTGCCAGGCTGGATTTATCTGATTGTCGTGCGGCAACAAAAACCGCTGTGGGCTTGAGTGATTTAACGATATGAATGCCGTTTTCACCGGCTTCCACCAATTGCGCTTCATACCCGTACGGCATCAATGTATTTCGTATTATTTCAATGAGGTCATTGTTGTTATCCATGACCATAACGCGGCGATCGGTCATCTAAATGCTCCCTCAAAAAATGATCCCAACCCGGACTAAAAAATTATCTACGCATGGCATACAGGTAAACATCCTGCCAAAGCTGTAAAAATTTATTCAGCCTAAACCTGTAGCCTTCCAATCTTGAAGATGAGTCGATTATAAGTACTTTCGTATGTTAATGGGGCGTTGAAGTGCTTTTGGCAGGTAGAGACCGCTGGGTTGTTTATTCGATGTGGATGCCGATTAAGATGATGCAGGGCATTGCCTGGCTTCATTGAAAGCGACACCGGTTGCTCTTTCGTTATACTCGCTGCATCTTTACTACCCACGCCAACCGGTAATCAGCCAGACTGAAAGTCTTTGGTGATATAACGGCAGTGAATTTCAAAACCCCCGGCGTTTTTGCAGGGTAATTTACAGCTAAAAACGAACCCGACGGTCTTGTCCAACCGTGTTTATGTGAGTTTTTCAATCAACTCGTCGACAAGCTGCAATTCTGCCTGTTTTGAACTCAAATAACTTGGCATTTTTGCACGATAAATTTTACAGGCTTTTAACAACACCTTTTGCTGCATCTCACTTAACTCCAGTTTTAGCAATGAGCCCCCGGAGTTGGTCATTTTCTCTGGTTTTTCAAAATCATATATTTTAATGTGAGCAACTCCTGTACCAATCGGGCACTGCTTCTATAAAAGCGGTGTGAGATCTTTGCAAAACTTCAATTCTCGTGTATTTACCTGGAAGAGTCTCCACCAGGGCCTATAATGCACTTTTGCTACATCGACAACGAGTTGTTTTTTGGAGCAAGTGGGCGCACCTTGTCTTTAAACTTGGCCTGCGATCAGATTCAACCGCAACTTGCCTTCCGTGTCTGCTTGGCTTGGATGCGCCTTCCTTGGGAATCAGCACTCTTCCTGCCCATTTAACATGAACAATACTTGGCCATTCCTCCTTAGCGTCCTCCTTGGGCTACCTTTTTAAGGCCTCCCGTTGGAGAACGCCGTTTATTTATCTCATTGGAAGAAGTTCGATCGAAAATATTCTATCTTTCGAATGTCTCTCCCCTTCTATTTATCAGTGTCTTTCTCTTTTTCCGCACCAGCCGGTCCTTTTTTCTCAGGCGGTGCGCTGGCAGCTGGCTCTTTTTTCTCACTCGTCGCACCGGCAACCCTTACCGATCCTCCGGCGCCTGTTTCTGATTTTCTTGCTTCGACCGTAATATTCTTGCGTTTTCTGGGCGGAATTTCTTTGCGTTCATCAAAAGTGACCAAAAGTACCGGAGGGATAACTCCATCCATCTTTAAGCGCTCATCAAAAAACGCATTCCTGATATTACTGGCATGAATGGAAATTTCCTCCATATCCGAATTGCCGCTGCCTTCAAGTTGGGAAATTTTATCGAGAATCTCCAATATGATTCTGTTCAGCGGGTCATCCTGCCCTTTTTCCTTGTCCAAATGCTTACCCATCGCATTGAGGTTGGCAATCGTCAGGGGATAAATCCTGTATCCTTCTTTCGGTGAGCTGTATACGGATTGAAGTACTCCCAGAATGACGGAAAGGTTTTTTTCATAAATACCTCCCTTGTGCCACTTGGTCATCATTCCGAAAATTCGATGAACGATATAGTCGTTGGGTTGCACCGCAGATAACAGCAAAAACGGGTCGCGTTCTCCGATCAGTGCATCTATCACCCAATGGTTTTCAATCTCGAGGATCTTTAAAAAGAGGGGACAATTTTCTGGTGTTATTCCTACGGTGCTAAGAAAACCGCCATAAGTAATTGCGGCTTCAACCGCCTCAGTGGTTCTGCATTGGAAAATTCCCTGCAATAGCCTGTTTTCAATTTCTTGGATTTGTTCTTCCGTCCAATTTTCAGTATATTCAAAAGCTGTCATCTTTTCCTCCTTGTGTACTGTTAAACACCAGTATTAGTCTGCAAAAACATACCGCGGCGGCACTTCGTCTTCACGGTAATCCCCACGCACAATCAGAACCTGTGGGATTATGTCTTCTAACATTTTGGTATTGTCGAAAAGGGCGGTTCTAATCTTCAAGGCTTGTCTCGCCACCTGTTCCATGTTGTCATCCAGCTGCAATCCTGCAAGATTCCCAATTTTTTCAAGAATATCCAGAATACACCTATTGCTTGGGTCGGCCTGTCCCTTCTCTTGTTCCAGATGTTTTCCCAGGTTGTCGATGTCTGAAATAGTTAATGGATAAATTTTATATCCATCACGTGGAGAGCTATACGAGTTTTGCAGCACACCAAGCACGATTGCCAGAGTCTTCGGATAGATACCACCTGCTCGCCACCTTGTTAGCAGTCGAAAACATCTGGAAACCAAGTAATTATTGGGTGGAATGGTTGACAATAGCAAAAAAGGATCTTGGTCTCCAATCAAGGCATCCAGTACCCAGTGATTTTCGATTTCCAGCATTTTCAGAAACAGTGGATAATTTTCAGAAGTCAGCCCGGACATTCTGAGAAATCTCGCATAACTGACAGAAGCTTCCACCGATTCAACAGTTCGCGCAGACATTAACTGATGCAGAACCCTGGTTTCTGTATCTGAAATGGATTGCTTCACGCCCTGACTACTTGAAATTTTTTCCCGGTCTGTAGTAGTTGAATCTTTTTCTTGTTTTGCCATAATTCTTTCCTTTCCTTGGTGTTATGTTTTTGTTTAATTGCTTTTTACTATATCATAATATGATGAGGTCATAAATATACTGGGTGCGTTCGATCAGGTTAAGAACCGATATGCGCCATCCCCGGATAATTTATTCTAACCAGTTATGGACTTGATGATTCAAAACCAACCGCTTGAATCCCTAAACATGATGCCTTCGGGGATGAGATTTTAAGATCATCTGCTAAAGCCAACATGGTTGATTTGATGGCGTCACTTTTATCGATTCCGTCGTATCGCTCAAAACTGCCGAAATCAACCAGCAAAAAACCACTGCGACTTATCGCTTATGAAGTTGATGGAGCAAAATACCCGGTTGCTGCCAACAGCTATGATTTGTCAGCAGAACAGGTAGCAGCATATAAACTTCGATAGGATATAGAACGCTTTTTTCGCATGGTAGCCAAAGCAATATATTGAAACATTATAGTATTTTTATATTTGAGTGTCAAGATAAAAACTATTGATTGCTTAACCTTACGACACAGTTTATAAGACCATATCACGTTACATCTTTGCAATCTAAAAACATCATTCCGGCTTAGATTGAAAAAAAACGTCAATATAATCTTTTGAATACCTCATCTGCTTGCGGCGGAGAGCATCGTTTTTGAGCGAACCCCGGCTGGTTTTTGTATAAACTTTTTTGTTTTAAAATCTTTACTGAATCAGCTTTTCCTGCTATGGTTTTATGGTTCTGCTATCCGGGCCAATTCTGTTTTATGGTTTGATATCTTTGAAAAACAGCAAGTTAAACAAGGAGCCTCTTTTAGTGACAGAGCAAAAAAAACCTCCGGTATTTGGTGTTATCAGACAGCGTATTTTCGGGATTCCGGTTGATCGGAAAATACTGTTTTCCAACCCTAAAAATATTTACAAGAAAAAAATTGAGAAGCGGCAGCGAAAGCTGATTGTCAAGATTTCCTTTATCAAACCTTTTATAAAGGAAAACGAAAGAGTACTTCTGATCACCACCGGATATTCACCGATTTCAACTATCGAAAAATACCTTATCGGCTGGCTTTTTATTTATCTAAAAAGATCTTTATTTATTTTCACCAACAAGCGCATTTTTCATATACCGACCACTCCGATTTATTCATACAGAAATTCGATCGCACAGATCCTTTATTCACAATGCAACTCGATATACATGAAGGGGAAATCCCTCGTGGTCAGGTACGCAAAACATGGGAGTAAAGATAAATTTATCGGTATAGCCGGAAAAGAAAAAAATAAAATCAAACAACTGCTCAAAACCATACGATGGGAGCCAATAGAGGGTGACACTTCTACCAGAACACACCTTTGCCCACGATGCACCAATGAGCTTCCTGCTGATAGCTATATCTGCGAAAGTTGTAAACTGAAGTTTAAAACAAACGCTGTTGCGGTCATCATTTCTATATTATTTCCCGGTGGTGGCTATTTTTTCACCCGACAGTATTTTCTGGGAATAATTGCTGCTTTAACAGAGGCAATCCTCGCAATTTATCTGGTGATATCTTGGCTTAATACACTCAATGGTGATAAAAATGGTATTTTTTCTCTGATCATCTATGCATTCGCCATTCTTTTCGTAAAAGCAATCTCCATTCTCCATTCTTTAGACTTTATTAAAGAATTTATTCCTAAGAAAAAAAATCCGTTCTTAAAACACACCGATAGAAATCCAAACCTAACTTCTCAATAAATTTTCATGCCCGACTGGGCACAACGACGCATGAAACCTAAGGTTCGGCCGGGGAATTGCCTATGGGCCTGTTACCATACTTAACAATCCTATCTGGAGATGAACCTACGACAGCTATCTCGCTTCAAAAGGCTTAAAAACATCTTTTTTCTTTTATAGGAGTTGTAAACTATTTTAAAGGGTCATCCGTCTTATGGTTTTAAAAGATAAGAAAAAGGAGACACGGCAATGAAAAAAATAGCCCTATTGATATCAGTAATGCCGGTCTTTTTTTATGCGACCATCGATTTTGTTCAGGCAGGCATATCGGGTAACAGACAGATTAAACAGCAAAAAAGAATCCATCAGGGATTAAAAAGCGGAGAACTGACCAAACAGGAGGCTCTCCGGCTTGAACGGGAACAGCGCCGCATTCAAAAAACAAAACAGAAGGCATTGAAAGATGGTAAACTGACACAAAAAGAACGATTTCGGTTGGAACATCAGCAAGATAAGGCCAATAAACATATTTACCGCTTAAAACACAATAAAAAGAACAACTAGGACGGAAATCATGGACAGACACCTGCCCAGCGGTTAATATAGGCACCTATGTCTCCGAGGATTCAACAAAAATGCCGCCCCCTTACCGATGGAATCGCTCCCCCGTGGATCCCTCTGGTAAAGAGGGCCAAAGCCGGTAGCCGAAGCGCATTTACCGAACTTGTGGGCCTGTTTGAAGACGATATATTTAAAATGATTTTCTACCGCCTACGAACGCAAATGGATACGGAAGATATCACTCAGGACGTTTTCCTGCAGGCTTTTAGTAAATTGTCTGGCCTTAAAAAGGCTGAGCGGTTTAAAAGCTGGCTTTTTTCCATTGCGATCAACCGGATCAGGGATTTTAATCGTAAAAAACATTTCCGGTCGCTTTTTAAAATGACCGGCACCAGCAATGAAATAATAACAGACACACCAATAAACCACCAAACTGAACCGATCAACGAACTGATGAGGCAGGATTTCTGGAAACAGATCGGCCTGATTTTAGATCAGCTGCCACCCATGGAAAGGGAAGTCTTTCTGCTTAGATTTATGGACCATCTCAGCATAAAAGAAATTTCCCAGGCTTTAAAAAAAAGTGAGAGTACAGTAAAAACACATCTGTACCGTGCGCTGGTGAAATTTCGCAACAATTCGAAAACATTACATATACTTAAGGAAGAATTGGCATGAGTTTTAAGCAAAAACCACATCCGGATGAAAGCCAGCTGCTGTTGGCAATCGTTGATGAGACCAAACTGCCTGATTCCATTCGTAAGCATTTGTCAGTATGCCCCAGGTGTCGCGCCGATATCAAAATGATCGAACAAGATTTGAACAACCTGAGCCAAAAAGCAAGGCAACTGGCCCCTGTGATGCACAGAAAGATCTCTTTGCCTGTGGAAAAATCTTCAATAATATACAGATGGATGCATGACTGGCGGATTTCTTTCGGTGCAGTTGCCGCAACCGCTGCCGCAACCGCAATGGTTTTAATAGTAGTCTGGTTGTCGCTACCAAGCTCAATCCCAGATGAAGATTCACTCGATATCATCTCGCAGATATCATGGAGGGACGATAATTTTATGGCAGAAATCAGTGCACTTGCCGAAAACGTTCTTCCCCAGGTCTATCTTGATATCATTGAGGAATCTTACTTAGGCACAGACGATGAATTTATTAAATCTGTTGTTCCATCCACTGAAACAGACTCCCTGTCTTACTATCAGGAGAGGAAAGGAGTTAAGCCATGTTAAGAAAGGTTTTTTATGTAGCCCTATTGTTTGTTTTCCTTATTTCACCTGCCACAGTCACCGCAAAAAATACAGGTTTAGGGAAATGGTGGCACCGCCCGCAGGCATCTGAAAAACTCAACCTGAGCAAAGAAGAAATAAACAAGCTGGACGAACAATTTGTTGACAGCCGGCGAAAGCTCATAAAGCTTGAAAGTGCATTGAGGAGCGAACAGTTTGAACTCGACAATCTGCTGGAAAACGAGCACCTCGACGAAAAAGCAACTGTCAAACAGTTTGCCAGATTGCAGCAAGCGCGAACCGATCTGGCCAATGAACAGTTTAGATTTTTACTTGAGATAAGAAAGATTTTGGGTCTGGACCGTTTCCGACAACTGAAACAATACAAACAATTGCGACGTCAGAAGATACGTAAAGAGCTGGGATCTAGGCGGGATCGTCCTAAGAAAAGGTCCAGCTTCGATTAATGGAAAAAGCCTTGTGATCATCTTCCGGTTTACTTGCCTGTTTGCCCTGTGAAATGTAGCGGCTGTTTTGCAGGGCATTTCTTTTGTTAAATATTTTTTGATCTTCCCTGGTAAATCCCGCAAGGATGGTTTTTATTTGCCTTTTCTGTCTTGACTTTATCCTTTTTAGTGGTGTAGGGTATAACTAAAACTAATAAACAACCTTTTGGAGAAAACGATGCGAAAGGAGTGTTTGAAATTACCTATATTGGCCTTCTCAGGTTAGTCTATCCCTTTGGAGGCTTTTTGCGTTTTAACAACCCTAATCTTTGAGATAGGGCTGGATAGCGGCAGAAACTCATACATTAATTTCAACCAATAACAAAGGAGGGAAAAATGAGCGAAAGTGTATATAAAATCATCGATCTGGTTGGAAGCAGCCCCAATTCATGGGAAGAAGCGGCAAAAAACGCAGTAGAGACAGCGGGGAAAAGCCTCCGGGATTTAAGGGTCGCAGAGATTGAAAAACTGGATATGAAAGTAGAAGATGGCAAAGTGACAGCCTTTCGCGCAAAAGTGCAGCTTTCATTTAAATACGTAACGGAATAATCAGCCTGCCAACCATTCTTGTTGTCCTGGTAGAATTAACTTTCCGGAGGCAGTAAGACAGAATTAAAAAATAATATTTCTATTCAAAGCCTCCATGGAAGTTGTGTATCACCATGGAGGCTTTTTTTATTTTGAATTGTAACATAGATAGGTTTACATTTTTTTAAAAGATTCTCATTATGAAAACAACATTTAAAAAAATTGCTGAAATGATGCATCATTCCTGTCCGGATGAATGTTTTGCCATAGACTTCTGGGACGGGGATAAAATCTCTTTTGGAGAGACCCCTTGTGTTACACTGCGTTTGAAAGACGAGGGATGTGTAAAAAGAATCATTAAGAGCGGCTATTGTGGGTTTGGAGAATCCTATATGGATAAAGCAATTGAAATAAAGGGAGATTTGCTGAAGCTTTTTTACATGGGATTTTCCATTAATTTTGATGAAAGCAGGCTCTCTTTGGTAGAGAAACTGAGGTTTTTTATCATTTCACTGCTAAATCGTGACACACTTCGTCGCGTACCGAAAAATATTTCTCATCATTATGACCTGGGTAATGAATTCTATACCCTCTTTCTCGATAACACCATGACTTATTCCTGCGCTTATTTTAATAAAAAGGACGATTCTCTTAACCAGGCACAACTCAATAAATATGAACATATTTCACGCAAGCTTTTGCTTAAACCGGGTGAATCTCTTCTGGACATCGGATGCGGCTGGGGAGGGATGCTGATCTATGCTGCTCAAAACTACGGAATAAACGGTGTTGGAATCACCCTTTCAAAAAATCAGCATGAATATGCCAATCAAAAAATCGAGGAGTTGGGACTTAAGGATCAAATAAAGGTCATATACAAGGACTATCGGCAGTTAAGCGGAAAATTTGATAAAATTATTTCCATCGGCATGTTTGAACATGTGGGGAAAAAATTCATTCCGATTTTTATAAAAAAGGTATCGGATTTGTTAAAAAGTGAAGGGCTGGGTCTGTTGCATACCATTGGAAAAGACACACCGTCTCCGGGTGATCCCTGGACATTAAAATATATCTTTCCCGGTGGATATATTCCTTGTTTGAGTGAAATTGTACAGGAAATGGGAAAAACCGGCTTTTCCATTCTCGATGTGGAAAATCTGCGCCAACACTATGCAAAAACACTAGAGCACTGGACAGAGAACTATGAGAAAAATGTCGAAAAGGTCCGAGAAATGTTTGATGAATCTTTTGTGAGGCGGTGGCGTCTGTTTTTAAACGGATCAATTGCGGGATTCAGATATGGGAATACCCGCCTGTTTCAAGTTCTTTTCTCCAATGGACTAAATAATGAACTGCCACCGACACGAGCCCACGTTTATCGTGAAATATAATGGAGGATATTGCTCACATGAAGGCACCGCCCACCCACTGAAAACCGGATGGGCGGTGATCGATAAAAATCAGGTTTATTTAAGATCACGCACCGGTAGAGCGCGGTAAGCGCGCTTGTGGGCTTTTCTAACCGTATAGTGATAAACGTTGTCAAAGTTGAAAATACTGGCGGTTGGCCCGATTTCACTGACCTCCGACGTCCAGATCCATCCACAGGTAAGTCGTATCTCAGGCACTATTTTAACCCACTGGCCACAGGCAGTCTCATAACCCCGATATTTTTTATCTTTAATGCTGAGACTTTCCAGCTCCTTTAGAGTCGGAAGGCGCCAGTTGTCATACTTCTTTTCAAGGGTGAGCGGAAAAGTGTATTTTACCCATTTTTCCGCCTGCTTCCAATTAATATCGCCGTGATTATCCGTTTTGGCCCACATGACACCCAGCTGATGATCCGTAACCGTGCCATCCCCGTTATCGGTAAAACGGTCACCGGCGAGAGCCGGAGCAGCAAGAAGGAACAGTGACATGGCAACTATAAAAATGATTGCTGATGATATCCTTTGGGACATTTTTTCCTCCCTATATAAAGCCTGTACGTATGATGACCCACTGGCCAGCAAAAAAACGAACTGCCGGTCTGTTGCACAGCGTTGTTTTTTACCGAATGCTATTTAAGATGAATACGCTTTCTTAACCGCTCGGCATTTTTTTCATCCCGGTAAGAAATGCAGGTCACGGGGCAACGACGAAACATTTTTTCTGCCACCGACCCGATGAAGACACTCTCCAGGTCCGTACGTCCTTTGATTCCCATAACCACCATATCGATTTTTTCTTCGATAATAATTTTTAAAAGTTCATCAATGGGATTACCGACTCTAAAGATGGCCTTTAGGTTTTCGCCTTTAAGGGCGGATTTGTTTTGCATTTCTTGCAAAATAGTTTTGCGTTCTTCCTTAAGCGTTGACACATAATTATCGCCATCCACTTCATAACCCATTGATGCCACCGAGGCCACTGCTTCAACATCCCGTGAGTTTATCACATTTGCCACAATGAGTTGTGCATCCAGACTTTTTGCCAGTTTCGCCGAATAATCGAATAGACCTTCAGCATATTCTGAAAAACCCAAAGCCACCAGTATGTTATTTATACCATCCATAATGCTTTTTTCCTTTTTGTCTTCCGCCGGGCTCTCCTTTTTTATACCGGAAAGCTCCGGCGGATTCACTACGTATTGGGTAACCCAACCGGTCAGGTTGCCGGAACATTACCCCGTTTGGGAATTCGCGGTCTTTGTATCAGGTATATCAGCCCGAAAATAGCAAGACCGATGGGATATACCCAGTAACGCTGGTCATGGGGGATACCAATCCAACTCGAGACCGCATCCGGACGCATAAGGGCCACAGTTACAGATAAAAGCAACGGGATCTCATAGAACTTAACCTTTGCCACAAACCACCTCTGGGTCGCTGAAGCAAAAGCAAAGTTCCCCAAACATGCCATCAGAAAAATAAGAATCCCCTGGGGCCAGCTGGTAATTTTATGAAGTATCAGATCGCTGTTAAAAATAAACATAAAGGGCAAAATTGCCGTACGGATATCATACATAAAGCCCTGCAAGCCGGTGGGAATCGGTGGAGACTTGGCAATGGCAGCTGCCGCGTATGCGGCCAATCCCACCGGTGGGGTGTCATCCGCCAGAATTCCGAAGTAAAAACAAAACAGATGGGCGGACATCAGCGGAACAATAAAGCCTGCGGCACCACCGATATGAACGATAACCGGTGCCGTCAAAGATGCCATAACGATGTAAGTGGCCGTGGTGGGAAGTCCCATTCCTATCACCAGGCTTGCAATTGCGGTGATGATGAGCATCAGGTAGATATTGCCCCCGGATATGGTTTCAACGATCTGGGTAATAAGACCGCCAAGACCCAGTGCCACCACCCCCACTATTATTCCGGCCGCGGCAGTGGCCAGGGCCACAGATACCATATTTCTTGCGCCGGTAGCCATGGCGGAAAAAATATCAATTACACTTTGCTTGAACGCAGGCCCGATCGGTTCTTTTTTAATGTATGCCTTTACCGGGTTCTGTAAAAACATGATAATTGCCATCACCCATATGGCGTTAAAAGCGGCCAGCTCCGGTGAGTGTCTGACCACAATCAACTCAAACAGGAGCATGACCAGCGGTATGAGAAAATGAATGCCACTGATTAATGTTTTGAAGAAAAGAGGAAGCTCTTGGCGGGATAAACCCCTCAATCCGAGCTTGGATGCCTCTATGTGGGTGATATAAAAAAGGGCTGCATATGAGGCAAAGGCAGGGACTGCGGCTGCCTTGACGACTTCAATATACGGCACATTTACATATTCAGCGATTATAAATGCCGCCGCACCCATAATAGGCGGGGCAAGCTGGCCGTCGGTGCTTGCTGCAACTTCAACCGCCGCCGCCTTGGTGGGTGGATACCCCACCTTTTTCATCATCGGTATGGTAAATGTCCCGGTGGTGACTATATTTGCGATACTGGACCCGGATACCATTCCGGTCAAACCGCTGCCCACAATGGCTGCCTTGGCGGGTCCGCCTTTAAACCCACCCAAAAGGGCCAGGGCAAGCTGGATAAAATAATGGCCTGCGCCGGCCTTGTCCAGCATCGCTCCGAAAAGCACGAACAGAAACACAATGGTCGCAGAAACGTCCAGGGGGATACCGTAAATTCCCTCGGTGGACATGGTCATCTGCCCCATGAACCGGTTGAGCGAAACCCCTTTGAATGCGATCACATCGGGCATATAAGGACCGAAAAACGAATACAGGATAAAAACCGTTGCAATAAAAGGCAGGGCCGGCCCGATCACCCGGCGGGATGCTTCCAGCAAAAGGATCACCAGAATGGCTCCAAAAATAAGATCCCTTAGTATGGGTGAGCCATAACGGGTGGTCATGCCTGCATAATCGATGGCAATGTAAAGGGCGGAGAAAGCCGCCAGGATCGCTATCAAATAATCGAATATGGGAATTTTTGTTTTGGTGGACAGAAATTTAAGGCCGAAATGTGTTTTCTTAAACAGGGGATAATTTAGAAAAACAATAAGAAGTGCGAAACCGAGGTGGATGGCCCTGATGAATGTGGAATCGAGAATGAGCCAGCTGGCGATGGACAGCTGAAAAAAGCTCCAGATTACCGCAATGGTGGGAATCACATACTTTGAAGGTCCCCGGGGCTTTCGCCCGATACCCTCTTCTTCCTCGGCCATCTTTCTTGCTAACTCCAGACCATCATCCTTTTCAATCATTTCATTATTACTCATATTTATCACCTAATCAGTCAAGAGTAGAAGGCGATTTTATCATCGCCTGGATACTTAAAACCTGAATATTTTAAAGAGAGTAAAGCTTACCGGCATTGGCTGGTTGTCTGAATAAAGAATGGGTTGAAGAAAAATGCAGGTACAAATAGCACAGCCGAAATGGTGCCGGTGAAATCAGTATTAGGCAACGGGACCGGTGATTCATATCGGTCCCGTTGCCTGAAGGGCAGGTATTTTTTAAAACGACTATTTAAGGCCGGCTTCCTTATAGTACTTCAATGCACCAGGGTGCAATTCTGCGGAAAGGCCTTCCAGCATACCCTCTTTGGTCAGCACCGCATAAGCGGGATGCAGCTTTTTAAAAGCGTCAAAGTTGTCAAAAACCTCTTTGGTCACTGCATATACCACGTCGTCCGGCACTTTGGCAGAGGTGACAAAAGTCGCTTTCACACCGAAAGTGTCCACATTTTCCGTGTTCTCAGCACCGGGATACAAATTAACCGGAATGTATGCCTTGGCATAGTAAGGATATTTTGCCAGAAGGCTGTCTACACCGGTGATTGAGGCAAAGCGTACTTTCCTTGCGCCCGAGGTTGCTTCCTTGATTGACCCACTGGGATGCCCCACTGTGTAAAAGAATGCATCGATCCTACCGTCCTGGAGGAGGCTGGCCGATTCTGCAGCTTTAATTCCTTCGGCAGTCATATCTGCCTTGTAGTCGATTCCAACCGCTTCCAGGGCATCGATGGAGTTCTGACGCTGGCCTGAACCCGGGTTACCGATATTTACTCTTTTACCTTTGAGGTCGGCGATATCATTGATGCCGGCATCAACCGCAGCCACCAGGGTGATGGACTCCGGATGGATGCTGAATACCGCCCTTAAGTCTTCCTGCTTGCCTTTGTCTTTCCACTCCGCGAGACCGTTAATGGCCTGATACTGCCTGTCCGACTGCACCACACCAAACTGGAGATCGCCCGCCATAACTGCGTTTACATTAAAGACCGATCCGCCGGTAGATTCCACCGTACAACGAATCCCGTACACATCTTTTTTCTTGTTCACAATCTTGGCAATGGCACCGCCAGTGGGATAATAAACGCCGGTAATCCCGCCGGTACCTATGGTTATAAAAGTGGTTTTTGGTGCTGCCGCCTCTTCTGTTGCCTGTTTTTCACCTGAAGGCCCACACCCGACAACAAGCGCAAATCCGAACATCAGGACCACACCCAAAATGAGTATTTTTTTCATCATTACCTCCTTTTTTTAATTAAAGATTTTTTAAATGACATACGCCCAAGTTCTCATCTTCCTTTTTTTATCCCCCCCTTCATATACTTAAATAAAATGAGTTTCATTCAAGTATTGGTCCTGTCTATCAAAATAAATTATCCAATGCAACAGTTTTATAAAACCGGCAAATTGTGAATGAATCATAATAATTTCAGATTATTAAAAAGCCCAACCGTTCTTGAGGTTATTTTTTGCCATTTGGTGTAAATGCTTGCGCCAGGTCAAAATAGTATCTTGACTCCTCGTTGCGTCCTCTTTTCCAACACCCCTTGGCATATATTTGGCATTTTTCTTTTAGCATTTTCACTGCATCGATGCGCTGATCCTTTGAAAGCTGTCCGCTTTGAATTATTTTTTTCAGTGAACGTATCCGGTATTTATCAAGTTGCGGTGTTTTTGACAGTTGGTCCCCATGACCACCCCTTTTAACTATAAGCGGGGTGTCTATTAAAAAAACAGGGTATTTCCGGCTTATCCTAAGCCACAAATCGTAATCTTCACATGCAGGAAGGCTTTCATCAAACATCCCTGTTTTATCAAAAATTCTTTTTCTCATCATGACCGCAGAAGGACTCACGATGCAAAGGGGCAAACAGTGTTTAAAAATCATTCCGGAAAATTTTTGGTGGCGTTTCTTGGGATTTACCCTCTTGCCGTTTCGGAGCCACAGCTCTTCGGTCTGGCATATCAAAGCAGCGGGATTTGAGTGGAAAAAATCAACCTGGCTGGACACTTTCCCCGATAACCAAAGGTCATCCGAGTCAAGGAAAGCAATCAACTGCCCGGATGCGCAAGATATCCCCGCATTTCTGGCCGCACTTACTCCGCGGTTGTCCTGCCTGAGCACGATGATATCCCGGGCATATGCATCAAGGATATCCATGGTGTTATCCGTGGACCCGTCATCCACCACAATCAGTTCAATATTGTCAAAGTGCTGTGACAAGACGGAATCAATGGCCTCTTTAAGTATCCAGCCCCTGTTGTACGTTGGGATAATGACACTGACAGTGGGGTTTTGATTATCAATTTTCTTCATTATTATGATTTTTAATACTAAACATCGAATGCTGAAATCGTTTCGCTCGGCTGGCTTATAAATGGGTAGAATACCTTATTCAACATTCGATGTTGAACGTTCGATGTTCGACGTTCCTTTCTTTCAGCAACCCTTCCTCAGTCCATCTGGTGCAATAATAACTTGTCACTTATGCCCCTTTATCCTACACCATTCTTTCTATCTCGCTTAACTTCTTCTCAAGTCGCTTTTGGGAAACCGGAATGGCCGTTTTCAATTCCTGGGCAAAAAGAGAGACTTTATACTCTTCAATTAACCAGAAGTACTCTTCGACGGCCTTTTTCTTTTCTTTTGATACCAAAGGCGAAAGGCCTTTAAGCAGATCATTCAGGCTGTCGGTAACAACCTTTAATTCTTTTGCTTTTGCCTTCTGTTTTTCAAAATTCATCACTGCCCTTTGTGCACGGATTTCTACCGCCTTTATGTATCTTGCCAGATGAACAAACCGCTTGGCGTCGTATAGATCTAAAAAATTTTGCGGCACAAGTCTTGCCAGTTCTTCTTTTAAGTCGCCTAAAAAAGAAAGGACCTCTTGATGAATCCTGTCGCCTCTTTCAAGGCGGTAAATCGAAGATCTTGTGTTATAATATGCCTCAAGAACCGGTATGGCGGACTCTAATAATTTCCTGCCTGCTGAAATGATAACCGGTTTTACTGCTTCGGCATGGGAATAAAAGGCTTTTTCAGTCCTCAAATTTTTTTGAAACAGCTGTTTGGTCACGCGTGCGTATAGCCTTTTTACAAAACGCCTTGCGCCACCGAAATAATCGGCATAATGAACCGCCTCTGGCGGAATCACCAGATTTTTCTTTAAAAATTTTAAATCTTTGGCAAAGTAAATGGCATAAAGACCAGCAACCCCTTCTTTATGTAATTTGATCGCCTTATCATGGTCGTAGAAAAGACGGAGATTTACGCTTCTTGCTGTTTTGGAATCGATTTCAAGTCCCGGGTGCGCAGTCCAGGTCCCCTTGTTTTTTATCTTTACCTCAATTTTTTCCGGAAGGTCTCCAAAATCCCACCTGGTGATACCGGTCTTTTCCCATTTTTGTCCGGCAGTTCCAAGTTCATCCGGACGGATACTTCCGGCAAAATTTTGGCAGAGAATAGTTTTTTCTCTACTGCAAACCAGTTCTTCGCCGTTAGTGCCCGTAATCGATATGCGCATCTTGAGATGATCAGGAAGCACATCCTCATCCCATGCCGCAGCCGGGATATCAACGCCAAAGTGCTCATAGATAAACTGTCCGAGAGCGGTTATCAGAGAATGATTGCTTTTGGGCATGTGCCTGATAACTGTATCAACCGTATCGGTCACAGGGACAAGCTGTTTTCGGTATGTTTTGGGAAGCCCCTTTATCAGAGCAGTGATCTTTTCTTGGTAAAGGCCGGGAACCAGCCAATCCACAGTTTCGGGGGAAACCACAGGCGCAATGGATGAGGGAATTTTAACGGTGACACCATCATCAGCCTTTCCCGGATTAAACTGATAAAGACATTCAAACGAGTTATTTCCCATATCAATACAATTGGGAAAATGAGAAAGTTCATTTTCATCCGGTGAATAAAGGAAAAGATCTTCCCTGCTCATTTGCAGAAAGTTATCACCACCCTTTTTCTTTAATCGTTTCCGCAGGGTTCGCATATCATATATTCCGCTCAGCCTTTCTTGATAAAACTCGATTATCTCCTGATCGCCGACCAGCATATCTCTTCGCCTGAGCCTGTTTTCCATGTCTTTAATTTCATCAATCAATCTTTGGTTATGCTTCATGAAATCAAAAGATCGTCTCATGTCGCCTTCCACAAGTGCGCTGCGAATAAAAATCTCAGCTGCCTCTTCCCGATTGACCTTTCCATATGAAACCGGTCTGCCAGGTTCAAGGATCAGTCCGAAAAGGCTGACCTGTTCAAAGGCCACCACTTCACCCCGATTTCTTTCCCAATGAGGGCTCAGATATGTATATTTACATTGATCTCCGCCCAGAACTTCCAGCCAGCTGTTATCTATATTTGCCACCGTCCTGGCAAAGAGTCTGGATGTTTCCACCATTTCTGCTGCCACGATCCATGTTTTCGACCTGTTGAACAGTCCGGAACCGGGAAAAATCATCACCTCTTTTCCTTTGGCGGCCTGAAAAAAGTTTTTCTCCTTTTTTAGCGCAATATTGGAAAGGAAACCGCTTAAAATCGATTTGTGAACCGCATTGTAAAAAGGAGTAAATATCTCCTGCCGGTCTTTCCCATGCTTATTCTGCTCTGGTGGTAAAACATTCTTTTTGTCTTTCCCCTTTAATCGGTTTTCTTCCAGGATGGCTGAAATCTGTGAATGAATGTCTCGCCATTCTCTCATCCGCTTAAAAGACAAATAATGGTCCCTGCAATATTTTTTCATCCGGTTGGCACTTTTTACTTGCCGCCAGGTACGGTGATAAGTCTCCCAGATATTCAGGAAAGCTATAAAATCGGATGCTGGATCGGTAAATTGCAAATGCGCTTCATCAGCTTCCCTGGCCTTTTCTGTCGGCCGTTCACGGGGGTCCTGTATACTTAAAACAGATGCAATAACAGTGACTTCTTTCAAGCACCCTTCTAGCTGAGCTTCCAGGAGCATTCGTGACAACCTGGGATCGATGGGAATCTTAGACATCAACGTTCCCTTTTCAGTGAGATTAAAACGGTGGGTGCCTTTTTTATACCCTCTTCCATGCTCTTTGCTGATTGCTCCAAGTTCTAAAAGAAGATCAAACCCATCTTTAATACTCTTTTTGGCCGGTCGGTCGATAAAAGGAAAATCGGATATGTCACCCAGATTCAGAGCAATCATCCTTAAAATGACCTGTGCAAGGTTTGATCTGAGTATCTCCGGAAGGGTAAAGAGGGGACGGGAAAGAAAATCTTTTTCTGAATAAAGACGAATACAAATGCCGTTTTCCACACGACCGCATCTGCCTTTTCTCTGGTCGGCACTGCTTCTAGATATCGACATTACAGGAAGCGCGGTGGTTCTGGATCGCGGGCTGTACTGTGAGATTCTTGCAAGCCCTGTATCGACCACATACTTGATACCCGGTATGGTAATTGAAGTTTCGGCAACATTGGTTGCCACCACGATTTTTCTGCCGGGAGGGCGTGAAAAAATTCTTGACTGTTCAGATGCCGGAAGTCTTGCAAACAGAGGATAGATAAAGGCATTGTTATAATTTCTTCCTTCAAGCAGTTCGCATGTTTCACGGATATCCTGCTCTGTCGGCATAAACACAAGGATGTCGCCGTACGGACCTTCCTTGTTTATTGTGTCAACCGCATCTGCCGCCATTTCGACATGGGTGAGATCGTTTTTTTCTTCCGATTTTTGTTTTTTTAACTCCAGATCAGTCGGCAAATATCGAACATCAACAGGAAACATACGACCTGACACTTCAATGACCGGTGCAGCATCAAAGGCTTTGGAAAATTTCTCCGTGTCAATGGTGGCCGATGTAATGATCAGCTTCAGGTCTTTTCTTCTTTTTTTAACCAGTTTTTTTAAAATTCCCAGCACAAAATCGATATTCAGACTTCGCTCATGTGCTTCATCAACGATGATGGTATCGTATTCGTTAAGATCCGGGTCACTGAGGGTTTCGGCAAGAAGAATGCCGTCGGTCATAATCTTAATATAAGAATCATGGCGGGTTTTATCTTTAAAACGTATTTTATAGCCCACCGATCTGCCGATTTTTTCTCCCAGTTCTGCGGCAACGCGATGGGCCACCGTTACAGCGGCGATTCTTCTGGGTTGGGTACAGCCGATTTTACCGGTGATGCCTCTTTGGGCCGCAAGACAAAATTTGGGTATCTGGGTGGTTTTTCCCGAGCCTGTCTCACCTGATATGATCACCACCTGATTGTTGGAAATGGCAGTTATAATGTCATCTTTTCTATCCGTGATCGGCAAGGACGGGTTATAAGAAAACCGGGGCAGGTTTTGTTTCCGCCATTTTCTTTTCTTGATTGATATGTTAGACTTTTTTAGACGGCTTTTCATTTTCATGCTTTCGTGATAAAAATCTCTTATAATCAATATTTTTACTGTTTTTATTGTCGAATACAACACTTTTTTCAATAATAAATGATGAGTTGATTCGTATCGAGGATGTGAATAGAGACGGCTATATTCACACCTGATCTTATATGTTAGGCGCCATCAGGGCATCATTTTCGGTAAAAAGAGGTGCTAAATTTGACTATCATTATATCCCTTAAAAAATAGCATTTTTTAAACAAAAGGAGAAAATCATGAATTTTGTAATTATCGGCGGGGATGCAGCGGGTATGAGTGCGGCAAGCAGGGCAAAGAGAACCATGCCTGATTTAAAGGTGACTGTTTTGGAAAAAACCAAGGATGTATCATACAGCGCATGCGGGATGCCGTACAATATTGCCGAACCGCACAGGAAAATTGACGATCTGGTGGTCAGGCATGCCCATGTTTTCAGGGAAAAGCAGGATATTAACCTTTTGACCGGTCATTGTGTGGATCATATCGATCCTGCCGGGAAAACCGTGGGCGGTGTTTCTGAAGACAACCAAAGATTTGAACTTCCCTATGATAAACTTCTCATTGCCACCGGTGCATCGCCGATTATTCCTGATCTGCCCGGTTTTGACCTCCCCGGCGTTCTGGGCTTAAAAAGTCTGGAAGACGGCAGAAAGATCAAGCAGTTTTTAAAAGACCGCTCTGTGAAAAAGGTGATCGTAATCGGCATGGGATATATTGCCCTTGAAATGGCCGAAGCGTTGCGTGCCCGAGATATTGAAGTGGACATGGTGAAACCTCGCCCCGTTTTTTTACCGTGGCTGGATGAACAGATGGCACAGGTGATAAAAAAGGAGTTGGAATCCAATCAGGTTGCCATGTATCCCGGACATAAGGTGGAAAGAATCGAACAGTCAACCACAGGGAGGCTATCGGTGGTATGCCCTGATCTGACGCTGGAAGGAGATATGGTGCTCGTCGCCATCGGTGTCACTCCGAACAGTGATATGGCTCAAAGAGCAGGAATAGAGCTTGGTATACAGAAATCGGTTGCGGTGGACAGGAGGCTGAGGACCTCGCATGAAAACATATACGCTGCCGGTGATTGCGCCGATGCCTTTCATGTGGTTACAGACCGAAAAGCCTGGATTCCGCTGGCTTTAAGGGCAAACCGCGCGGGATGGGCAGTTGCAGATAATGTTTGCGGAAAGGATGTTCAGCTTCCCGGTATTGCCGGAACATCGGTTTTCAAGGTTTTTGAGCTAGAAGTGGCTCGAACCGGCCTGAGTATGCAAGAGGGCGAAAAGGCCGGATTCGACCCTGTTGAAGTTATCATTAAAACCCGTTCCCGTGCCCACGCCCATCCCGGTTCATCAACCATCTGGCTGCGGATGACAGCAGACAAAAAAACCGGTCGCCTCCTTGGCGTTCAGATGTTAGGCAAGGAAGGGGTGGCACATAGAATCAATGCTCCTGCGGTGGCGCTTCACGGCCATATGACTGTCGAACTGTTCGGTCAGGCGGACCTGGCATATGCGCCACCCTTTAGCCCGGTATGGGATCCTTTGCTGACCACAGCCAATCAGTTGCTTAAAAAATTTTAAGCCACAAATGAACACCAATGGAAAAGATCTTCTTCCGGCATTTATAATTTGACAATTTTTATGTTTTTTTTTAAAAATAAAGACATTTAACTTCCCGCCCAATTTTAAAAGCAGTTAGAAAAAACCTGAAATTTCTTTTGTAAAAGAATGAAAAAACCAAGATTCCAGAAACAAGCGATTATGCTGCGGGTGTTGTACGCACTTTTACCGGTGCTTCTGGTGGCGATTTACTACTTCGGGTGGCGGATCCTTGCGATTATGGCGGTTTCTTTAATTTTTGCCTTTGTGACCGAATGGACGATGGCTTCTTATCGAAATGGCAAAGTGAGCTATGCCTGTTTTGTAACCGCCAGCCTCTATGGATTATCATTGCCACCGACCACACCGTTTTGGATCACAGCAGTGGGAGCAGTAGTGGCAATCCTTTTTGGCAAAGAAGTTTTTGGTGGATTCGGAAAAAATGTTTTTAATCCGGCCGTTGTGGGCAGAGCTTTTGTTTATGTTTGCTTTCCGGTTGAATTAACTTCTCAATTCGTGCTGGCTTTTCACGGATTTCCCGGTGGATTTGCCCACTGGAGCTTTACTGCCTTGCATAAAACTCCAACCTATTTGGTCGAACAGGGTGTTAAAATGGTTGATGCCATTAGTGCTGCAACACCCATGTGGTCAAGGCGCGACTATGGGATTACCACGGATCTAATGAACTTGGTTGCCGGCAATATCGGCGAGGTTGTCTCCCATGCGGGTAACCCATATGTGATTGCCGCCGGATCAGCGGGTGAGGGATGTGCCATTGTTATTTTGCTCTCGGCTATCTACATGTTCTATACAAAAACCGCTCAGTATCGCCTGTTCGCCGGCACCATTATCGGCGCCATGTTTTTAAATATCCTGTTGAGAAACATCCTCGGCCTTGAGAAGGTCCCCCCTCTCTGGTTTACGCTGTTTTCCGGAGCCCTTCTTTACGCCGCAGTCTTTATGGTAACCGATCCGGTTTCCGCACCAAAAAGTAAAACGTCTCAGTGGATATACTCCATATTTATCGGTATGATGATTGTGCTGTTTCGGTATAAAGCAGTGTTTGCCGGGGGGGTTGCCTTTTCCATCCTGCTGGGGAACATGCTGGCACCATCACTGGATCTCTGGTTAAAGCGATACCAAAAACATAAAGCAAAGGTCTCTGCACCATGAATAAAAAAAGCCCATTATATATTATAGGCTTCATGGTGGTGGTTTGTGTGGTCTTCGGTACGGGTGTATCCGTGGTGCATAATGCCACCCGGGACATGCTGGAAAAGAACAAAAGGTTTCATCTGAACCGAATCATATGCCGGGCATTTTTAATCACCTCCATGGATGAATCGCCAGAAGCATATGCCGAGGCTATCGCCAAACAGATTCAGATAGCACAAAATCTGGAAGGTGACCGGGTTAGAAATCTTTATAGACAAATCGATGTTGAAAACAAGGTGGTCGCCGTGGGCTTTGATTTTAGCGGCATGGGATTTTGGGATCGTATCAACGGCATTATTGTTTTTACGCCGGATTTAGAAAAAATTATCAATATCCAGTTTTTTGATCACAAAGAGACCCCCGGACTAGGCGCGCGTATTGAGGAAAAATGGTTTACCGATCAATTTAAAGGCATTCGCGTTGCCTGGGATAAAGCCGTTCCAGACCGGGTAATCTTCGGAGCGGCTTCTGCAGGAAGCACGGATTATCAGATAGATGCCATTACCGGTGCCACCCAGACCTCCATGGCGCTGAAACGATTTTTAAACCAGGAACTGGAACGTATTCGTACATTCAAACTGGAAAAATCTGGCTGGCTTGAGTCAGTCAGCAAAAAAGATAAAAAGCAATTCTAACACCATGGGCGCAAAAAAAATATTCACGCAGGGTCTTTTTAGCGACAATCCAATCTATCGCCAGGTTTTGGGTATTTGTTCAGCGCTGGCCGTAACCAACCTTCTTGCCAACACCCTTTTCATGTGTTTTGGCGTCATTTTTACCACTACATTTTCCAATGTAACGGTTTCTCTGCTGAGGAATTACATCCCTCAGAGAATACGGATGATCGTCCAAGTTCTCATTATTGCAAGCTATGTCATGATGGTCGATATCATCATCAAGGCCCTAGCACCGGAAATCCATCGATTTATCGGCCCTTATGTGGGGCTGATCATTACCAACTGTATTATTATGGGGCGTGCCGAAGCATTTGCCAGTAGCCACAAACCCCTTCCATCACTCTTGGACGGTATGGCCTGCGGGCTGGGGTATTCCATGGTATTGATTACGATTGCCGTGGTTCGTGAAATGTTGGGGTTTGGCACCATCCTCGGCTATTCGCTGCCTGGAAAGGAAATCTGGTGGCACCAATGGACGATTATGGTCATGCCGCCGGGTGCATTTTTCATGCTGGCTATCGTCACCTGGATTGCCAGAGCAAAATTTGAACCCAAAGAAGAGATTTCATAAATTC
Source organism: Thermodesulfobacteriota bacterium (assembly GCA_034189135.1). NCBI lineage: Bacteria > Pseudomonadati > Thermodesulfobacteriota > Thermodesulfobacteriota bacterium. Next base: position 25,691 of record JAXHVO010000106.1, read on the forward strand.
AAATTAATGGACATTTTAAACACAGGCATATTTCAAAACTTTCTGCTGATTCTCATATCAGCGGCACTTACGGATAACATTTTACTGGCCCGTTTTCTCGGAATGTGCTCCTGTTTAGGGGTATCCAAAAAAGTGGATACCAGTATCGGCTTAGGCGCGGCGGTCATTTTTGTTACCGCCTGTACTTCAGCAATCAATTTCCTGGTGTATGAATTTTTGCTGGTTCCCCTCGAATTGGCGTATTTGAAGCTTATCGTTTTTATCATTGTTATCGCTGGCTTCGTTCAGTTTGTGGAAATGGTGATAGAACGCCTATCAATGAAGCTTTATAGTGCTTTAGGTATTTTTCTTCCATTGATAACGGTCAACTGTGCCATTTTAGGAACCTCACTTTTTATGCTCAATAAACCCTATAACCTGTTTGAGGCATTTACATTCGGTTTGGGAGCTGGTTTGGGTTGGTTTATTGCCATTACCATCGTAGGTGGAATACGTGAAAGGATAAACGAAGCCGCTGTTCCTAAGGGATTAGAAGGTCCGGGAATTACTTTAATTGTTATCGGTATCATGGCGCTTGGGTTTGTGGGATTTTCCGGAATGATCAAAATTTAATCATGCAGGCGATATGCTATATGCAGTCATAATATCTGTGGTTTTTCTGTCGACATGCGGCGCTTTACTGGCATCTCTGCTGGTCATTGCTGAAAAAAAGATTCTTAATTATGGACCTTGTGAAATTGATATCAATGATAGTAATCGGCAATTGACGGTGGAAGGCGGTGTGCCCCTTTTATCCGCCCTGGCTGAAAACAGTATTTATATACCGTCCGCCTGCGGTGGAAAAGGAAGCTGCGCATATTGTAAACTGAAGGTTAAAGAAGGGGCCGGATTTGTCGGGCCGATTGAAGCCCCGCATCTGACACCCGAGGAATTAAAAACAGGTGTACGGCTATCCTGCCAGGTTAAAATCCGCAATAATCTTCGTATTGAAATCCCCGAAGCGCTTTTTTCCGTAAGGCACTACCGCGCAAGGCTCATCAGCAAAACAATGCTAACCTATGATATTGTAGGACTGCGCATCGAGCTCATCGAACCCCGAACAATTGATTTCTTGGCGGGTCAATATATACAACTTGAATCCGAAGAATATAAAGGTAGAGAAGCCGTCATGCGTGCCTATTCCATTTCTTCAGCACCGTCTGATAACCGGCACATTGAAATTATGATTCGAAAGGTTCCCGAAGGGATATGCACCACTTGGGTATTTGACCATCTTAAGGAAGGTAAGGATCTATATTTTTCAGGCCCCTATGGTGAATTTCATTTGACGGATACGGATGCACCGATTATTTTTATTGCCGGTGGAAGCGGTATGGCCCCCATCTGGGGCATTTTGCAAGATATGATTGAAAAAGGGATTCAACGAGAAACAAGTTACTTCTTTGGCGCCCTCACCCAGAAAGACCTGTTTTATACAAAAGAACTGGACAAGCTGTCCCGCGAACAGGATTGGTTCACCTTTATACCCGCTCTCTCAAGAGAGGCTGAAAATTCGGATTGGCAGGGAGAACGGGGATTAATTACAGACATTGTGAAAAGGTATTTTCCGGACACATCCTCGCACGAAGCGTATTTATGTGGATCTCCGGGTATGATCGACGCATGCGTCTCTGTGCTTAAATCGGGGGGAATGCCTGAAAATAAAATTTATTATGATAAATTTGCTTAGGTGTTGATTTTAATATGAAAAAAAGTCCTCAGGAACAGACCCTTTTAAAAAATTTGCGGCCGTCAAAATTTTCCGCAGAAGGTTTTATCGGACATGATTCCCGGCCCATCGATGAAATTATCTCTGCTGATCTGAGAAAACTTGACCAGTTGGGCATTTCCATTCAAATTATGGTTGAAGCGTTAGAATCAGCCTATCAAAAGGCAAAACAGGCTATGGGGGGTGAAATTGAAATTCAACCCGGCGTATTCGCGTCCTTTTTCGAGTCGAGAGGAAAAGTTCCTTCTCCTTTTAAAGGAGAAGGTGTTTTTGAGAAGGGTGAAGCCGTTGTTTGCGAAAAAAAATCTGGCCAACGAATGATTATAACCCAATTGGGAATCGCACTTATCAAAAAACATCATTTTTTTCAAGGAGTAGGAAGCCGCTATCGCATCAATCCGGAGCTAGCGGCCCAATTGCTTGCATTGATTCCACCCAACTCTCAGCTCGAATGATCTATCGAACCACTCAAAAGCGACCCAAATGCGTTTAGCAATGTTCCTGAATTTTGCTAAAGACAAATTGCAGTATCAAAGACTTGTTTTATAAAAAAATTTGTGAAGATTCGTGTTAATCTGTGGCTAAAAAATAAAAAAGGAATAACAAAATGAAAACCTATAGAAAAGAACTGTTATTTGAGATACCCACCAGACGGGCGTTTATCAACATTACTCCACAGGTTGAGGATTGTTTGAAAGAAAGCAATATCACCGAGGGGCTGATACTGGTAAACGCCATGCACATCACTGCGTCTGTTTTTATCAACGATGATGAATCGGGTCTCCATCACGACTACGATGTATGGCTTGAAAAACTGGCTCCCCATGAACCGGTATCATCCTACCGACACAATGTGGGTGAAGACAATGCAGATGCACATATGAAAAGGCAAATAATGGGTCGTGAAGTGGTGGTGGCTGTAACGGAAGGCCAACTCGATTTCGGAACCTGGGAGAGAATATTTTACGGTGAATTTGATGGCAGAAGGCAAAAAAGGGTACTGGTAAAAATAATCGGAGAATGAGAAGCTTCAATGCTTTTCAATGTAAAATAAAAGCAACCGCCGCTTATTGAAATTCATTTTAAAATGATTATAATAAGTTATACACTGTGATCGGAACGTTATAAACCCATGATTTCAATAAAAACAGATCACCACATTTGGTAAAATAGAATGGATTCCGATCTGTGGTGAAATTGTGAAATCCACATACTATTTTCAGTTTTTTACCAACTTATTACCATCTATGAACCAACAGGAGGAAACAAATGGCCTATGATTTTAATGCCGCTGAAATCTTCGAAGTGGCAATTCGAATTGAAGAAAATGGGGCCGCCTTTTACCGTAAAGCTGCCCAGTTGCAAGCAGATGCATCCAACCAAGATTTTTTAGGAAAATTGGCGTCCATGGAAGATGTCCATAAGGTCACATTCGTTGAGATGAAAGACCGTATCACTGAAGCGGAAAAAAGCCAAACCGTATTCGATCCCCATGGCGAGCTGTCACTTTATCTGTCCTCAATGGCAGATTCCCACGGTGGGGAGGGTAGTCCTGCTGCAGCCGATTCCCTTACCGGTAAAGAAACCATGGAGGAAATCATATCCATTGCCATCGGTCTTGAGAAAAATTCAATCCTCTTTTACCTGGGTCTCAGGGACATGGTACCCCCGAAATTGGGCCGGGAAAAAATAGACGATATCATCAGGGAAGAACGGAAACACATCGCACAGCTGACCACCCTTCATAGAAAAATAGTGGCCGAATAGCCGGGCCTAAAAAGTGTCTTCCTAGTTATGCTTGGGCACCAAAGATGTCTATAAAAACAGTGCCTCTGAGTTCTGCTTTGAGTGTAATGCTGGTCCTTAAAACAACGCATCAACTTTTATTGAAAAACAGAAAACACCATTTTGGACCCTAATACGCCGAAACCCGGCACAACTTATTTGAGCAGTCATTTCGCTGGCAGCTACAGACTGTTAATTAAATCCACGGTCAGAAATGTTGGTAACGACTTAACTATAGAATAAGACATCGCACATATTGATTATGCAGGTAATTTGTTTTGCTTTTACTTAAAGGGAGTTGGAAAATTCATTCCCAGATTGTGCGTTATAACGATAATTTTATAAATGACTCAAGTTTCGCACCCCTGATTTCCGCCGTGGTTAAGACGGTAAGGGGTAAAAATAACATTTTTAAAGCGAAATCAATTTGCTGTATTTTGCAAACGGCACCGAACGAATCCTCACATTGGATCAGGCGCATTAAAGATACAACATATTGGTTTGAATAGAGGATTAAGCATCCATGTTATATGTATGGATGGGCGCCGGCGTTAAAATCACGGAAAGTATATTTCGCTTTTAAAATTTATTTTTATCCCTTATCGTCTATGCCGTTGAATAAACGCAAGGATGCAAAACTTGAGTAAATGATATTTAAGGATTCTGTTTGTGCCTGAACTGCCGGAAGTGGAAACTTTAGTTGAGGAATTAAAACCCCATGTGGTGGGAGAAACAATCCGTAACATAAGCATCTTTAGATCCCTTCCGATCCTACCCCTCAAAGCTAAAGAATTCATTCGGGCGGTTGAATTCAGAAAAATTGTAGATGTGACGCGCCGTGCAAAATACTTGATTTTTCATTTAACACCTGAGTTGTGCCTGTTAGCGCATTTGAGAATGACCGGAAAATTTATTCTCACCAATCACTTGCAATCCCCGGGAAAATACCACCGGATTTGGTTATCCTTGGGGAAAAACAAGCTGTTGGTGTTTGAAGACATTCGATGTCTGGGAAAAATGGAATTGGTTAAAAATTTAGCAACCTGCCAAAAATTAAACCGACTGGGGCCAGAACCGCTGTCGAAAAAACTAAATGCTTCCTACTTTAACAAATGCTGTAATGAAACCATTCGCCCCATCAAGGCTGTTTTAATGGATCAAGGCAAAATTGCCGGAATTGGTAATATTTATGCCTCAGAAATTCTTTTCCATGCAGGCATCCATCCTGAACGCCAAGCAAAGTTTCTCACCCACATGGAAAGAAAGCAAATTATCCATGCGATAAAAACAATTCTTAAGAAAGCCATTCAACTACAGGGCACTTCGGTTTCTGACTTTCGACGTGTGGATAATAAAATGGGAAAATTTCAAAATTTCTTAAATGTATATGGTAAAACAGCTCAGCCGTGTCCGAAGTGCGATCACCCCATTCAACGAATCGTCCAATACCAACGCAGCACATTTTTCTGTCCTCAATGCCAACGATGACCCCGACATTGGTTTTTTTCTCCTGATTTTTCATTTTGAAATCAGATGTCTGGTCTTTTTATCTAATTTCTGCCATCAGGCCGTTTTTTTTCTTATTTGCCGAGGCGGATTTAATCGGGCAAGATTCGGCAGAAAAAAATATAACTGTTTCGATTCACACCTTCAACTCCAACCGTCGCTTTAAGAATTTATGCTCCACCGTAGATAAGGGGTGCGAAACTTGAGTTATAATTAAGGGTTGTATTTTTTTAAGATGTTTATTAAATATTTAAGCTATATGGAGGGGTTTAATGCGGGACGATAATGAAAAGGACTATCTCCTTAAGGTTATAGATACATTTCAAAAAAGACTCATTGTAGTTTCACCGGAATTTAAGATCCTGGCTGCCAGTCATGGGACCGATGGAAAACCCAGAACTGAAATTATCGGGAAACAGTGCCACCAGGTCTTTCATAATCGTTCATCTCCATGTATCAACTGTGCCGTTAAAGAAGCATCTAAGACAGGCAAGCCGGCCTTAATGCCCAAACCGGACGATTCTCTAGATTTAAGCCGGATGCCATGTTACTATTCCTATCCTATCTATTCCGGAAAAGACATTGAAGCCTTTGTAAGTATAGATTTTGATCTGCCGGCCATTGGCGGGCTCGAAGAAAAGATGAAACAGTCCAATGCGCTTCTGCGGAATCTTATCCTCAGTGCGGTTGACGGTGTCATTGCCGCAGACAAAAAAGGCAAAATCCTCATTTTTAACGAGACGGCATCGGAGGTTTTTGGCTACACTGAAGATGAAGCTCTCAATCTTCTTAATATCAGGGATATTTATCCGGATAACTTAGAATATGAGGTGATGAAAAAACTCCGAAACACTGAAAACAGCGGAAAGGGAAAACTCAGATCATATCAGGTGAATGTGCTCTCTAAAAACGGCGAAACCATTCCGATCAGCTTAAATGCTTCAATCGTCTATGAAGGTAAAAAGGAAGTGGCCACCATCGGTTTTTTCCACGATTTACGGGAAGAACTTAAAATAAAAGACGAAATGGAAAAGATCCAGCTTCAACTCATGCAATCGGAAAAAATGTCTTCCCTCGGTAAACTGGCAGCAGGTGTGGCCCACCAGTTAAACAACCCCTTGGGAGGAATCACTCTCTTCACCAAGCTTGTCTTGGAGGAATACGACCTCGAAGAAGGAGCCAGGGATGATTTGCAACGCATTTTGAAAGATGCTGAAAGATGCCGCGATACCGTTAAAGAACTTCTTGAGTTTACCAGACAGACTCGAAATGTCATGCAGCCCCACGATATAAACAAATCTATTTCCAGAACCCTTTTTCTCCTTGAAAACCAGACCCTCTTCCATAATATCGAAATAGAGAAGCAGATGGCTTCTTCACTTCCTCCTATTATGGCTGATACCCAGCAATTGAATCATATGTTTATGAACCTGATCATAAATGCGGCCCAGGCAATGGAGGGAAAGGGAAAACTGACTTTGGAAACCTGCAGGTCGCGACAGGAAAAGTGGATTAAAATAACCATATCAGACACCGGTCCGGGAATACCCGGAGATATATTACCCCATATTTTCGATCATTTTTTTACCACCAAAGAAGAAGGAAAAGGGACCGGTCTTGGACTCAGTATGGTATACGGAATTGTAGAAAACCACGGTGGAAAAATTATGGCCAAAAACAAGCCCGGTCAGGGCTCTATTTTTATCATCGAGTTTCCCATTGCAACTCAGAGCAATAAAGGAGATCAAATTGAAAGATAGTGTTGATACCACCCACATACTGGTTGTGGATGATGAAAAGGACATACGCGACGGATCTCAGCGAATTCTTTCCAAGATTGGTTTCCAAGTCGTGACCGCATCCCGTGGCGACGAAGCCCTCAATATCCTGGAAAGAGAAAAACCATCTATCGTTTTTCTCGATCTAAAAATGCCTGGCATGAGTGGAATGGAGGTTTTGGAGCGAATCAGGGAAATAGATGAAACCATACTGGTCATCATCATCACCGGATATGCAACGGTGGAAACGGCGACCAAAGCCATGAAACAGGGGGCTTATGATTTTATTTCCAAACCCTTTGACCCGGATCAAATGCGTATCGTGGTGAACCGTGCCTGGGAAAAAATTCGCCTGACCCGCGAGGCAGAAAAGCTGGAACGGGAAAGGAAAAGAACCCTGCTGGATCTGCACACCGAAAAAAGCCGTATCCATACCATTCTTGAATCTTTTCCCAATGGGGCCATGGTGACCAACACCAGAGGACAGGTGGTTCTGATGAATCCGGCTTTTCGGCAACTCCTCGAAATAGACTCTGATTTGAAACCGGGTAACCCCATAGAAGACTATATGCCGGACCAAAGCCTTTGCAATCTTGTTAAGGAAATTTCCCAGGGCAAACATATCGATTATGATGATATCCCGGATTATGAGTTTGCTCTCTCAGACAAAAAATATCTTCTGGCAAAAGCCCAGCCGGTACTGGGCGAAAAACAAGAATGCCTGGGTGCGGTGGTAAATGTAATGGATATCTCAGATATGAAGGTGCTGGATCAGCTTAAATCGGAATTCGTGGCAAAGGTTTCCCACGAACTTCGATCTCCCCTGTCAACCATCCATGAACAACTGGCGCTCGTTATCAGGGACATGGTGGGAAAAACAACCATGGATGACCAGCACATACTCACCCGTGCCAAGGAAAAGACCCAGGGATTGATCGCTCTGATAGGCGATCTGCTCGATCTCTCCCGCATCGAGGAAGGGATTATTTGTCACCAGCCGCAACCGGTAAAATTGGAAGAAACCCTGAAAAATATAGTGGATTTTCTGCAAACCCGTGCAAAGAGCAAGAAACAGTCTTTAATCCTGAATCTTCCCAAAGATCCTGTTCCTTCACTGATAGCCGACCCCATTGCCCTGGAAAGCATATTTGGCAACCTGATTGCCAATGCCATCAGTTATACCCATAAAAACGGAAAAATAAAAATAGATGTTGACCTGGCAGGGATAAACATCCGTGTAAGGATTAAGGATAACGGATTTGGCATCGCAGATAAACACCTTGAAAAGATATTTGAAAGGTTCTACAGGGTCAAAGATGAAAACACCAGGTATATTACCGGTACAGGACTCGGCCTTCCCATAGTAAAAGGACTGGTGGATTCTTTGAACGGTTTTATCGAGGTGGAAAGCACTCCCGGAAAAGGAACCGTTTTCACCGTTCTTCTCCCGGTAAAAGAGTAATTCAGGCCTTTTAAATTTTACGAATTTTCATCAAGTGCTTTGAGAAACTCCTTCGGTGGGACTTGGGTGCCTGTCCAGAGAGCAAAGGTTCGTCTTGCCTGAAAGGCAAGGGTGGAAAGACCGTCCATGAAACGAATATTTCTCGCTTTGGCCATATCCTGCCAAAAATTTTTTGTATGGCCATAGTTAAGATCCAACACAAGTTCGCATTGCGGAATTTCCAACCTTTCCACAACTGCAGCCAGTTCCGGTGATTCATCGATGCTGGAAACAGAAGTGGTATTGACCACAATATTGGCTGGAAACGGCCGATTCGGCAAATCGTAAATCGGCATCGCGTCTCCACTAAAACGATCGACTATTTCCAGGGCCTTTTCTTTTCTTCGGCCTGCAACCATAATGGAGTCTGTTCGAAGCCAGTTTAAAATAAATACAACTGATTTTGCTGCACCGCCTGTGCCAAAAACGAGAGCCTGCTTGCCTTCAACATCAAAATCCACTTCACTGAGGGCATCCATGAAACCGATTGCATTGGTGTTGTAACCTTTTAATATGTCTCCGTCACAAACGATGGTATTGACCGCGCCAATGATATTTGCTCCTTCGGAAAGAACATCAAGAAAAGGAATGACTTTCTCTTTATACGGTACGGTGATGTTTGCGCCTGCGATATTTAAAATTCGGATACTTTGAATGGCCTGTCCGATGTCTTCCGGTTTAACTGCAAAAGGTACATATCTTCCTTTTATACCTAATCGTTTCATTACCAAGGAAAACATGTCCGGCGATTTTAAACGAAAAGCCCGCTCATCACTTAATATGCAAAAAACCATCATTATACTCGATTCTCGATACTGGATGCTCGATGTTGGATACTCGTTGCTTGTTACTCGTTTGCCTTGCCACAGTGTCTTGTCAGGGCGTAGCTTGTAAAGCGCGAAGCCTGGTCGATTCTGGATTGAATATCGAGCATCTTCTTTTAAAGATTCAGTATTCAGCAAAGCCAGTTTGAGCGAAGCGAAAATCCCGCTGAAAGCGGGGTATCCAGTATCAATCATCGAGCATCCAGTATCCAGAAACCAGTATTAACCTTTTACTCAATTTCGAGTAGATCTTTAACGCTCCGGGTAATCTCTTCTGCAGACGCCGGTTTGGCAATATAGTCGTCCGCCTCCGTACTCATTCCATCCGCGTGTGAATAGCGTGTTGAAGTCACATGTGATGCGACAGCAGTCAGCAGGACAATGGGAATGTCACGGTATTTTTCATCCCCTTTCAGATCCGCACACATTTCATACCCGTCCTTTTCAGGCATCATTACATCAAGTACGATGGCATCAGGTGGATTGGCCTGTACCTTCTCCAGCCCCTCAACACCGTTATAGGCGATTTCAACCTCAAAGCCTTCCTTCTCCAGATTTCCCTGAACAATGGAAGCGAAATCAGGTTCATCATCGACCACCAGAATTCTCTTTTTTTCGCTCATGATATCCTCCCTGTTTTTTGTTTTATTAAACCCATAATCCGGAAAAACCGGAAACAAGCAGTTGTTTTTCTATGAAATTTTTCCGACAAAATACACCAGAATGACAGCCAAGATACTAGTCCACCTCAGGCCTGGGATACAGGCCCGCTTGTTCCACAATTTCAGGCACTTTTTCCTCCCACTCAATGGCCATAACGTGAAAACCGCGAACTCCTTCAACCTCTTTGAGTCGTTGGATTGCCTCAATACAGATCTTAATGCCTTCCTCAGCCTGTTTTTCCTTGGGGGTGTCCGCCAGACGTTTAACCACTTCGTCAGGTACGTCCATGCCGGGAACCCGGTTTTTCATATATCTGGCCATGCCGGCATTCTTCATCGGGGTCATTCCTGCCAGTATATAAACCTTTTCATGGAGTCCGCGGTCGCAAACCATCTTCATCCATTCCTCAAACTTATCAAGGTTGTATATGCACTGAGTCTGGATGAACTCAACACCTGCGGCAACCTTTTTCGCCAGCCGGGGCACACGGATCTCAAACGGATCGGCAAAAGGATTTGCGGCCGCTCCCACAAACATCTTCGGAGGACGCTTGATATCATCTCCCCCTAAGAACTTTCCTTCGTCCCGCATGTGCCGGACGGTTTGAATAAGTTGCATCGAATCAATATCATGAACATTCTGGCCTTGGGAGCAGTCCCCGAAGCTCTGATGATCACCTGAAAGGCAGAGAATATTGTTTATGTCAAAAGAAGCCGCTCCGAGAATGTCGCTCTGCAGGGCAATACGGTTCCGGTCGCGGGTAACCATCTGAAGCACCGGTTCCAGGCCAATCAGTTTAAGTCGAATACAGGCGGCCAGACTGCACATGCGTGTGACTGATGTCTGGTTGTCGGTAATATTGATTGCATCCACATGATCCTTGATCATATCGGCCTTGTTGATAATTACCTCTGGATCGCTTCCTCGCGGGGGGCCGCACTCGGAGGTAACGGCAAGATGCCCGGCGGCAAGAATTTTTTCTAGTTTACTCGGTGTCTTTGCTTTCATTGCTGCACATCCTCCCTTATCACTTTTCTGGGCCCACCGGCCCTTTCAGTTGACCAGTCTTTTATAGGGGTGATTTTTTCATAGTCATCCAGTTTTCCCAATGCCTTGAGACGGTCAATGATCAATTGCCAGGCACAGTCCAACTCCGGATTAATTTCACACTTTCCATTTGTTGAGCCGCCGCAGGGGCCGTTAAGGATCCTTTTGGCACAGCGGGAAACCGGGCAAATTCCGGCAGTACGTGCTAAAATGCACTCTCCGCAACCCTGGCACCTTTCAGTCCAGACACCCCGTTCTTCAGTCACACCCATAAAACATGTATTCACCCCCGGAAAAACAGGGGTGGTGTGATATTTTTCGGCCATGAACTGGACGCCGACCCCGCAGGCTAGAGAGACGACCGCATCGTACTGATCAATCACATCACGAACCTCTTCAAGGTATTCGTGATCGCATTGTCGTTCCAAAGTCCTTTCATCTATCCTGACTTCCCGGCCCTGGTTTAGAAAATACATTCTAAGAGCAGAAGATAGGACACCCACCTCCTTTTTTCCTCCTGCCTCGCAGACCGTCACACACTCGTTGCAACCTAAAATGAGGATTTTTTCTTTATCTTTGATTTCCTCAATAATCTCCTCAATCGGCTTTTTATCCGCGACAATCATAATACCTCTCTTTCATTCTAAATTGGAATTTGAAAATCTAAATTTATTTGATCTTTGAAAAATCTGCCTGCCAAAGGATCATTCATACAATCCGTCACCCAGGCTTCTGAATATCGGATTGCCTGAATGTGGCACATATCCAGCACTGTTATTGTTTCAAGCTGCCTTTTTCTTGGCCGATTTTATAGGATTTGGACCCAATTTTTGAATTCTTTTATCCATCTCCACCGCATATTCGGCAAACTTAGGACCTTCCCCTGACGACAGATTGTACATCTGTACCCGTTCTCCTCCGATACCGATAGCATCAAGAATTTGTTGCGCCTGCTCGACCCGTTTCCGGGCTCTGAAATTGCCGCTGTTATAGTGACAATCCCCTTCCATACACCCGACCACGTACACACCGTCCGCCCCTTTTTCAAATGCGCGCAGCATATGAAGAATATCCACCTTCCCGGTGCAAGGAACCAGGACGATCCTGATGTTTGTCGGATAACTCAATCGCATTGAACCTGCCAGGTCCGCTGCAGTGTAACCTCAGAAATTACAGCAAAATGCTATGATGATCGGTTCAAAATCTTTTCCCATAAAATTCCTCCTACATAACTCCCTCAAGCAAAGCGTCGACTTTGCACAGTATCTGATCGTCTTCGTACCAGTTAAGTTCAATGGCCTTGGCGGGGCATTCAGCCGCGCAAATTCCGCATCCATGGCACAAAGCGTCATCAATTTCACTCACGCCTTCTTCATTAATCACCGGAACTCCGTAAGGACATGACCGGACGCATACCAGACAGGAAGCGCATACATCTGTATTGACCCTGGCCGTAATTGCAGACAAGGTAAGCTCATCCTGTGATAAAAACGTAGTTGTTCTTGATACCGCCGCAAGGGACTGAGCGATTGCTTCGGACAGAAGCATGGGACTGTGGGCGGTACCGCATACAAATATGCCTTCAGTGGCCATATCCACCGGCCTTAACTTTACATGTGCTTCCAGAAAGTGCCCTTCAGTATTTCTGGCCAGCTTCAGTATGGAGGCCAGCTCTTCGGTGTCTTCGGCTTTTACCCCTGCACTCAGAGCAAGCAGATCCGCACTGACCTGAAGAGGCTGACCCAGGATATGGTCCTTAAAGGTGACCTTCAATCCGTCGTCCGCAGCCTCCACCCTTGGAGGATCCTCCGGGGTGTAACGGGAAAAGATAATTCCGAGTTTCCTGGCTTCGGTGTAATAGTCCTCTAAAAGCCCGTACATGCGGATATCCCGGTAAAGAATATAGATGTCCGCCTGCGGATTCAGTTCTTTTATGTGAAGGGCATTTTTGATGGCGCTCTGACAACAAACACGGGAGCAATTGGGGTTTTCATCATTTCTTGAGCCCACACACTGGATCATCACTACCTGATTCAAATCGTCCAGATCGTTCTTCTCAAGTTGCTCTGATAATTCGATTTGCGTCATCACTCGCGAATCTTCCCCATACAGGTATTCGCCGGGCTGGTATTCGTTGGCACCCGTTGCAACCACCACAGCCCCGTGATTGATTTTTCTTTCGTACATCCCCGGACCCACCAGGACTTCTGTGGTAAAATTTCCCTTGAATCCGGTAAAACCGACAATGAGTGATTGCGTTAAAACCTGGATTTTAGAGTGGGAGGTGACCTTTTCGATCAGCCCTGCCAGGTATTTTTTTACATCTGCTCCGTCTATAGTTTTGGTAAGACGGTTTGCCAGGCCGCCAAGCTGTTTTTCTTTTTCTACTATGACCGTTTCAAACCCCTGATCGGCAAGACCCAGTGCAGTGTTCATCCCGGCCACACCGCCGCCGATGATCAAAGCCCTCTTGTTGACCGGAATCTTCTTTTCATGCAATGGAAAGAGGGTTGCGACTCTGGCCACTGCCATTCTGATAAGATCCTTTGCTTTTCCCGTGGCTGCAACCGGGTCGTCTGAATGAACCCAGGAATCCTGGTTTCGAATGTTGGCCATTTCAAAAAGATATTTGTTAAGACCGCAAGCCTCCAGCGTATCCATAAAAATACCTTCATGTGTTTTCGGCGTACACGAAGCCACCACGATCCGGTTTAAATCATGTTCCGAAATCTGCTCTTTCATTTGATCCTGAGTATCCTGGGAACAGGTAAAAAGGTTATTGCTGGTATAGACGACATGTGGAAGGGAAGCCGCGTACTCCTCTACGGCCTCTATATCCACCACCCCGGCAATATTAATACCACACTTACAGACAAATACACCCACCCGTAACTCCTCTCCATCCACGTCGATTTCTTCCGGAATCTCAACGCTTTTGGTGCACGTGTTTCGGGCTTCAACAAGACTTCTCCCGGCTGCACAGGCCGCCGCACTGGCCTCTATAACCGAACTGGGAATATCTTTCGGTCCCTGGAAGGTCCCACAGGCATAAACACCCTGACGCGAGGTTTCCACAGGTGTAAAAGGAAGAGTTTCGGCAAAACTGTATCGGTTCAAATTAACATCAAGCCGCTTGGCAAGTTCCACCGTCGATTGCGAAATCTCAAGTCCAACCGACAAGACCACCATGTCAAAATCCTCTAGCTGAATACGACCGCTTTCATCCACATACTTTATACGCAGTTCACCGGTATCCCTAACTTCATCTATGGTATGCACCCTGGCCTTTACAAACCGAACCCCTTCCCTATCCTTTGCCCGGTTATAATATTTCTCATAATCCTTGCCAAAGGTTCGGATATCCATGTTAAAAACCACACAATCGAGATCACCCGCGGAATGCTCCTTTGCGATCATCGCTTCTTTAATGGCATAGGTACAGCACACAGACGAACAGTAGCCGTTACCGCACCGGTTCATATCCCTTGACCCGATACACTGCAACCAGGCAATATTTTTAGGCTCCTGACTATCCGACGGCTTTACCAGATGGCCCATGGTGGGGCCTGATGCGCTGAGGATCCGTTCGAATTCCAGACTGGTCATTACATTTGGATTTCTGCTATAATGGTAAAACTCCTGCAGCATGGTGGGGTCGAAGACATCGTTGCCCGGACAGAGAACCACCGACCCGACCTCGATTTCTCTTCTTTCAGTTTCCATGCTGTGATCAATTGCTCCGGCAAGGCACGCATCCACACACTGATAACACTCTGAGCAAATACCGCATTTAAGACACCGCTCTGCCTCGTTTTTCGCTTCGTTTTCATCGTAGCCGTAGGAAACTTCCAGAAAATTACACTCTCGAGCAGCCGGATCCAGACAGCGAACCGGAGTTCTGGGTTTATGGGATTCAAGAGAGACATCCGGCTTTTCAAATTCCCAGGTCTTTTCCCTATCTTTTTTAAGATCCATCCCATTGATAAAACGGTGAATACTCTCGGCAGCTTCCTTGCCGCATGAAACGGCTTCCACCACCGATTTGGGACCGTAAAATGCATCACCGCCGGCGAATACCCAGTCAATAGGTGTCTGTAAAGTGACCGGGTCGGCTTCCAAACCGCCCACCCTCGTGACAGCAATACCTTGCTCCTTGATGAATGACAGGTCGGTGCTCTGGCCGATGGAGATGATCACCGTGTCGCCGAACACCGGTTGGCACTCGTTTTCATCATATGACGGGTTAAAGCGACCGTCGCTGTCAAAAACAGCAGTACAGGTCTTAAACTCTATCCCGGAGACCTTGTTGCTTTTGTCTATGAAAAAGGCCTTGGGTCCGAAACTGTTAATAATCTTGATATCGCTTTCCAGGGCTTCCTCGATTTCATGCTCCCAGGCGGGCATCTCTTCGCGTTTTTCCAGACAGATCATGGTGACGGTCTTGGCCCCCTTGCGTTTGGCAGTCAGCGCCACATCGATGGCCACATTGCCGCCACCAACCACTATGACATCGTCGCCAATAGGCACATCTTTGCCCATGGCACTATCGCGGAGAAAATCCACGCCCTGGAGAACACCTTCCCCATCTTCGTTTTCAACGCCCAAACTGCGCCCGCCGTGCAGGCCGATGGCCATAAACATGGCCGAAAAACCATCTTTTTTAAGGCTTTTCATGGTGATGTCTTTGCCGAAGGTAATCCCGGTTTCAATGGTTACCCCCATTTCTTCGATCACTCTGATTTCACTTTGCAGAATATCCCTCGGTAAACGGTATTCAGGGATGCCCACAGCCATCATACCGCCGGCTACCGGCAATTTTTCAAAAATAGTCACCTGGTAGCCATTTCTTGCCAGAGAATAAGCGGCCGCCAGTCCTGCCGGACCTGAACCAATAATAGCCACCTTTTCATTGCGCGGCTCAGCCGTTTCCGGGATGTAGCTTGTATCCTGTCCCAATTCCCAGTCGGCCAGGAAGCGATGCAGTTCACGAATGGCCAATGGCTGGTCCACGTCGTTGCGGGTACAGATCTCTTCGCAGGGATGGTGGCATACCCGGCCACAGATGCCGGGAAAGGGGTGATCCTCTTTAAAAAGCTTCAACGCCTCGAGGTACTTCCCCTCATTGATCAGGGCAATATAGCCCTGTATGCTTACATGGGCCGGACAAGTGGCCTTGCAGGGTGCAGTTCCTATCTTACTGATGGCAAAAGCGCCGGGAATGGCTTGGGCGTATTGCTTATAAATGGCTTTTCTTTTTGAAAGTCCCTTGTCATACTCGTTGGGAACCTCAATGGGGCATACACCGATACATTCGCCACAGCTGGTACACTTCGAAATGTCCACATAACGCGCCTTTTGAGTTACCGTTGCGGTGAAATGTCCCACATCGCCATTGAGTTCTTCAAGTTCCGTATTGGTTAAAAGTTCTATGTTCAAATGCCGGCCGACCTCGACCAGTTTAGGCGAAATCACTCACATGGCACAGTCGTTGGTTGGAAAGGTCTTGTCCAGCTGAGACATCATTCCGCCAATGGCTGAAGACTTTTCAAGCATGTAAACGTAGTATCCTGAGTTGGCAAGATCCAGGGCGGACTGCATTCCGGCAATCCCTCCGCCAACAACCATGACTGATCCAATAATTTCTTTGCTATTATTTTTGTCGCTCATTTTTTATTCCTTAAATCCTTTCAAGTATTTGTGGAAGTTTGCTTTCCCATCCGATGGTGGATAGAAGAACCCCGCTGAATCCCTCTTTTTTTAACGTGGCGACCATTTCAGCTGCAATAAGAGTACACTCGCGAACTTTATCGGGTGATTTTTGGATCCGTTTAATCAGGGAATCGGGAATAAAAACATTATCCACGTTACGAACCATATAGCGGGCCATACCCAGTGATTTAAGCAGCAGCACGGTGGGAATAATCTTTGCCTTTTCAGTGTTCACCTTTTTTATGAAAGGCTCGATGGCAGAAAGATCAAATAAAGGCGGGGTGATGAAAAATTGGGTACCTGCATTGATCTTCTTGTTCATCTCTTCAAGTACCAAATCCGGAGACTTCCCTTTTGCACCTGCATCAACCGTGGAACCGACCAGAAACTGCGGAGAACCTGAAAGATCAATTCCGGCCATATCCTTCCCCTGTTGAAGACCGCTGATGACCTGCAACAGTTGCTCCAAATCGATGTCATACACCGATCTTGCCTGATGGTGATCTCCAAATCCCGGATCTTCTCCTTTCACTGCCATTACATTGGTAATACCACAGCCAAAGGCAGCAAGAAGATCGGCCTGAAGGGCAATTCTGTTTCTGTCCCGGCAATTGAGCTGCATGACCGTATCCATCCCTTTTGCCTGCAAAATCATGGCAGCACCCAGGGAACTCATCCGCATCACAGCGTTGCTCATTTCCGGTACCAAAAAAGCATCCACTTCGCCTTTAACCCTTTGAGCATCGGCAACCATCCCGGTGATATCTACCCCCTTGGGTGGCTCCATTTCTGCAAGGATGGCAAATTCCCCTGCGTTAAATTTGTTTTTTAAATGCATAAGTTTACCTCCGGCTTTTTTTCTTTATCTGCTGATTCCATCTTTACAGCAACTTTTATGCCGATTTGATATAGAATTGGGCAATAGTCAATTAAATCTATTTTTTTAGTAAGTTACGCTTATTTATTTTTTTGTGTATCAAAATTAAATTTAAATAAATTCACCGGAAGGTTGTGCCGATTTGGCATATGTGATAATAAAAACATTTAAATTTAAAATTGTTACTGACGCTATGCCATTATGGGATAGTCCATATTGGATGATACTTCAGCTCATAACTGTTAGCTCACGGTAAAAAAAGGATTTCATCCTTCTTGAAACAAGGCTGGACTGTAAGTTATGGGCGATGAACTGTGGTAAAGAGCTATTACTGAATTACTTCATTAGAAATAAACGGTCGTTTTTCAATCTTAGCTCGGTTCGACCGGGAAATCGCCTATTGGCCCGCTACCAGACTTAACAAATGAGGTCGGTATCGTACACGCTCCCTATCTTCTCAGTTAAACCGATACAGGCAGAGACGATCAACGCCGCCGTGAGATTCTGTCCGCTGGGGCTGGCTCAAATCTAATTGAAGTCTGCCTCAGGCAGACCGTACGTTCATTTATAGATAAGATTGTTAAGTCTGGTAGCGGGCCAATCGGCGATTTCCCGGTCGAACCTTAGGTTTCATGCTTCGTTGTGCCCAGTCGAGCATGAAAATTTATGTTAAACAAAACAACGTGGTTTTTATCAAAATGTAGAGGGCGGTAAAAAATGGATAACACCATCATTTTAGTGGATGATGATCCGGATTTTGTTGAGATATTAAAAGTAAAATTAAAAAGAATCGGTTTTACCAATGTACGTACCGAAGTTGATTCGGTGAAAGCCGCCTCCCTTTTTGAAAGGGGGCAGACCTTTGATGTGGCTTTGATAGATATGTCCATGCCCGACTTGAATGGTATCCAGCTGCTTGAACGAATAAAAAACACTTCGCCCGGCACTGAATGTATCATGGTGACTGCAGTAAACGATGCCAGGGTAGCAGTGGACTGTCTGAAAAAGGGGGCTTATGATTATCTGGTCAAACCGATTGAAAGAGAAGATCTTGTCCTGTCGATACACCGTGCTTTGGAAAGAAAGCGCTTGCTTGACATTCTGGATGTTAAAAAGAAAGCCTCCCTGCCAAAACTGATTTACGCCGATACCTTTAAGCCAATCATCACCCGGTCACATAAGATGCTCAGGATATTAAAAGAAGCGGAACTCCATGCAAAAAGCGATGTACCGATTTTGATTACCGGTGAAAGTGGCACCGGCAAAGAGCTTTTGGCTAAGGCGATTCACTGCACCAGCCCAAGGTCCAAGTTTAAATTTACTCCGGTAAATATGGCCTCTTTGACTACTGGCCTGTTCGAGGCCGAATTTTTCGGACATACCAAAGGCGCTTTTACCGGTGCGGAAAACCAACGCGCAGGTTTCCTGGAACACACAAACCAGGGAACTCTTTTTTTAGATGAAATTGGCAATCTTCCCCTTGAACTCCAGGGAAAACTGTTGCGCGTTCTGCAGGACGGAGAATATTTTAAGCTGGGCTCGAGCAGCCATCAGACAGCGGATGTTCGTTTAATCACTGCAACCAATGAAGACTTAGATAAGCTAATGGCAAAGGGGATGTTCCGTAAGGATCTATATTACCGAATCCGCTGTGGATGGCTTCATCTTCCTCCTCTCAGGGAAAGAAAAGAGGATATTCCTCTGCTGGTAAAAAAATTCTTTCAGGAGTACAACGGAACAGGTAACTCACAAAATATTGGGGAAGAAGCCATCCGACTGCTTATGGATTATGATTATCCCGGAAATATAAGAGAACTTAAAGCCATCATCCAGTCTGCGGTGAACCTGGCTCAGGGAAAGCCGATTTCAGCGAACTTCCTGCCGGATCATCTGAAAAAAAATATGGCGGTGTCACCCTGTGCCGATTCGCCTGAAAAACCCTCAGTGGCCAAGCTCTCACAGATTGAAAAAAACCATATTCTCCATACCTATAACCATACCGGCCAAAATAAATCTCAAACAGCCAGACTGTTAGGGATTGGTCTGAACACACTTAGAAGAAAACTAAAGGCCTATGGTGTTAACTAGTGTCGATCCATAAATAGACAAATTTACTACTGAACGACAGGTCAAAATAAGATGCCGGTTCAGAATAGTACAAAGTCGGGATCGAATTCGTTCCGAAAATGAGCATATGCTCA
>JAXHVO010000107.1 GCA_034189135.1 Thermodesulfobacteriota bacterium
TAAAAGTCATCGAATTGACAAAGAACAATGAAACTGAATTACTTTATCGTAACATTTGTACTACTCTAAACGAAAATGAATTTAAAAAAGCAGCATAAGTTTTCGCTCAATTGGGGTTATAGTTTTTAGCGCGCATCGAAAAACCACAAAAAATGAAAAAATCCTTATCAAAAAATTGGGGAAAGGAGTAAAGCATGAGTACAATTAGTAAAAAACAGGTATGTAAATGTGAACATTGCGGTAACGAAGCTGAAATGGTGGTCACCTGCTCGCTTCCCGATGAAGAGGGTACCGAAGAGAGGGCCGCCGACACCCCGACAATAAAAGCACCCACCAAAGCCAGGAGAGTGAAAGGGACGGGTACTTGTTCCCACTGCGGCAATGAAGCCGATATATGGGTTGATCTATAGTTAAACTGACATCCTTTGACTACCCCGGGGGCATTTCGTTTGCTGTAGACGCCTGGAACGCATTCATAATTATACCCAAATATGGACGCCCCTGCCCCCACAACGGATGTCTTTAATAACTCCCAACGTTTTTCCTGAACCTTGCTTGGATGGAATAAGTACCGGCAGATAACGCTGCCGCACCACAAAGCCAAAAAAACGGGCATTGCCTGCAGCGATATGGTGGCTGTAAAAAAACATTTAGTTATCTAATCGTTTTTCTACTGCCGCGTATAGCGCCATTCCTTATGTTGAAACATATTTATGACAAATCGATATAAACCTCTTTTGGTAATGGTTTAAAGTCAGTGACGCTATATCGGATTTCAAGGTTTAATATAAAAACAGCAAGATCAACATAATAAGCATTTTAAAAAACACCATTTGATGTAATGATTTCTTCCGGCAAACGACAAATTCCAAAAGGAGTCAAGGATGAATTCAACAGACTTTATCAGACAGATTAAAATTAAGGGAACCGAATACACGGTTTCAGATATAACCATGTTCGAGAAAAGAGAAATAGCCGATATCGGACGGTTGCCTTTTTCCATAAGAATTCTGGTTGAAAATCTTTTACGGAAACTGGACGGACGGATTGTTCAATGGGAAGACTTGAAAAATATTGCCGGGTGGAAACGAACCTATGAAGAACCGGTGGAAATACCGTATCATCCCGCCCGGGTACTGATGCAGGATTTTACCGGTGTACCTGCAGTGGTCGACCTGGCGGCTATGCGAGATGCCGTAAAAGACCTGGGTGGCGATCCGGGTGCAATCAACCCCCTGGTTCCGGTCGATCTTATTATCGATCATTCAGTACAGATCGATTATTGCGGCAGCCGGGATGCACTGTTTAAAAATATGGAAAAGGAATTTTCCCGAAACCATGAAAGATATAGCCTGCTGAAATGGGCGCAGAAGAGTTTTGACAATTTCAAGGTGGTTCCGCCGGGCTCGGGGATATGTCACCAGGTAAATCTTGAATACCTTGGGCAGGTGATCATCACCGATAAACAGGGACAAAAACCGATGGCTTATCCGGATACATTGGTGGGTACCGATTCCCACACGACCATGATCAACGGGCTGGGTGTCATCGGCTGGGGGGTCGGCGGAATAGAAGCCGAAGCCGTGATGCTGGGTCAACCGTATTATATGTCTATCCCTGAAGTCATTGGAGTGAAAATGACCGGAAACCTGAAACCCGGCATAACCGCCACTGATCTGGTACTTACCATAACTGAACGTTTAAGAAAACTGAATGTGGTAGAAAAATTTGTGGAGTTTTTTGGGCCGGGTATGCAGATGCTCAGTGTTCCGGACAGGGCAACCATTGCCAATATGGCGCCGGAATACGGTGCCACCCTGGGTTTTTTCCCGGTGGATAATAAAACAATTGAATATCTGAACCAAACAAACCGGGAAGAACAGGCGGAAATCACCCAGTGCTATACCGAGGCAACGGGTTTGTTTTATACCGGGAAGGAAAAACCGGAATATACCCAGGTGGTTGAGCTGGATCTTTCCGCAGTCACCCCATCCATTGCCGGACCGGTAAAGCCGCAGGAAAAGCTTTGTCTGGATGTGGTAAAAAAGAGCTTTGCCGGAATCATCGGGTGTGAATATGGTGCGGATGAGGACGTAGCTCCGATGTCTCAATTCTTTGATGAATCCGGCTGCCAGACCTTGCGATCCAAAACCTGCAAACCGGTGAGTACCCAAACCTATACAATCGAAATCGGCGGAAAAACGGTGAATCTGGGTGACGGCAGCATCGTCATCGCCGCTATGACCTCATGCACCAACACATCCAACCCGCATGCCATGCTGGGTGCCGGTCTTCTGGCGAAAAACGCCGTTGAAAGGGGAATAAAGGTAAACCCTGCAGTAAAGACTTCCTTTGCTCCCGGGTCCCGTGTGGTGGTGGACTACCTGAATGATGCAGACCTCATGATTTCCCTTGAAGCTCTCGGATTCCATGTGGCAGGTTTTGGATGCACGACATGCATCGGAAACAGCGGTCCGCTCCACCCTGAAATTGAAAAGCTCATCGTTGATAACGACCTGACGGTTGCCTCTGTTCTGTCGGGCAACAGAAATTTTGAGGCGAGAATTCATCAGCGTATCAAAGCCAACTACCTGGCTTCCCCCATGCTGGTGATCGCCTTTGCGCTGGCCGGAAGGATTGACATTGATTTAACCAAAGAGCCGGTTTCCTTCGATGAAAAGGGCAACCCGGTCTATCTCGACGATTTGTGGCCGTCATCGGAAGATATCGCCCTACTCATAAAAAATCATGTAAAATCGGAATTCTATCAAAAGGAATATGCGAAAATTTTTGACGGTGATCGACTGTGGCAGCATCTTGACATCACCAGAAGCACCACATTCGCCTGGGATACACGTTCCACCTATATCAGAAAACCGCCCTATTTTGACAACTTTTCCCCCGGGCTGAGAAAGCCTGCCGATTTAAAGAACGGCCGGGCACTTCTTATGCTGAAGGATACCGTTACCACCGATCACATATCCCCGGCCGGAGCCATTCCCCAAGATTATCCTGCCGGAAGATACCTGATTAACCATGGCGTCGATAAGGAAGATTTTAACTCGTATGGTTCCAGGAGAGGCAATCATGAAATCATGATGCGGGGAACGTTTGGCAATATTCGGATAAAAAATGAGCTCGTATCCCCCAAAGAGGGCAGTTTTACCATAAAATTTCCCGGCCGGAAGAAAATGCATATCTATGATGCGGCCATGTCCTATATGGATCAGGGCATTCCGTTGATCGTGATGGGGGGAAAGGAGTACGGGACCGGCTCGTCCAGGGACTGGGCCGCCAAAGGAACCAGCCTTCTGGGAATAAAAGCGGTGATCGTTCAGTCCCTTGAACGTATCCATAGAAGTAACCTGGTGGGGATGGGGGTACTGCCGTTGCTATTTAAAAAAAATGAAAGCTGGAAAAGCCTGGGGCTTAAAGGCAATGAATCATTTTTTGTTAAAGGGGTTGAAAACATAACCCCCAGAAAGGTGTTACAGGTAAAAGCCGTTAAAGAAGACGGCCTTACAATCGAATTTGAAGCCGTCGCAAGGCTGGATACCGGAATCGATGTGAATTATTTTGAAAATGGCGGTATTCTACCGTATGTATTGAGAAAGGTGATGCGCGCCACTGATACAACCGTTTGAAAAAAAGGAGGTGCCGGATGAATGACAATCTCTCGATCATCAATAAAGGCTTACGAGGTGTCACCGTGGCCAGTACAAAAATAAGTGATGTGGATGGCCAGGCGGGGAAGCTGATTTACCGGGGCTACCTGGTTCAGGATTTGGCGGAGCGAACGTCATTTGAAGAAGTGGCCCATCTTTTGCTTTTTGAAAAACTTCCGGATAGAAAAGAACTGGAAAGTTTTACCAAACGCCTTAAACAGGCCAGGGATATTCCTCCTGCAATAATTGAAGCACTTAAAACACGGCCGCCGGATTCATTGCCCATGGATATTCTTCAGGCGAGCATTCCTCTGATCGCCAATCATGATCCGGATATTGGAAATTCTTCTTTGGAGGCATGCCGAGGCAGAGCCATCAGCCTCATTGCAAAATTTCCCGGCATCGTCGCCGCATGGGAACGCATACGTAACGGAAAGGATATCGTACCGCCAAATGCAGAACTGGAACACGCGGCTAATTTTTTGTACATGCTGAAAGGGAAAATCCCTGGTGCCGATGCGGAACATTTTTTTGATGTCGGGCTGGTTTTACATGCAGAGCATTCTTTCAATGCATCGACTTTTTCCGCCAGGCAAGTCGCTTCGACCCGAGCCCACATGTATGCGGCTGTAACCGCAGCTGTCGGATCCCTGTCCGGTGAACTGCATGGTGGTGCAAATGTCCGGGTCATGGAGATGTTAAAACGCATCGGTTCCGTTGAAAAAATCCAGGATTACATCAACCGGGAGCTTGACGCCGGCCGGGTGATTTTCGGGCTGGGCCATGCGGTTTACAAAACGGATGATCCCCGGGCGCTGATTCTGGCACCCATGGCGCAAACCATGTGCAACAAGATGGGTGAGCCGCACTGGTACGACATTTCAAAACAACTTGAACAGAAGAGTAAGGCGGCGTTTAAACAACGAAAGGGGATAGACATCTTTCTGAATGTGGATTTTTACAGCGCTTCACTGTACTATGCCATGGGGATACCCACAGATCTGTTTACGCCGATATTTGCCATTTCCCGGATCGCCGGATGGACGGCGCATGTTCTGGAAGAACAGTTTGCGGAAGCTGCACCCAAGCCTGCCCTGTACCGCCCGGGATCTGACTATATTGGTGAATACTGCGGCCCGGAGGAATGTACTTTTACCCCTATGGATGAGCGATAACCCGTTTGGAAATAGTAATAAAAAAGGATTAAAGATGACACAGGGAGAAACGATAACAAGACATACAGACGGTTCATTGAACGTGCCGAGTTTTCCCATTATTCCGTTTATCGAAGGGGACGGCACAGGCCCGGATATCTGGTTTGCTGCCAAACAGGCTTTAGACAGCGCTGTAAAGTTTGCCTACAAAGGAGAAAGGCAGATTTCATGGGTGGAAATATTTGCCGGAGAAAAGGGATACAAACAAACCGGCGAATGGCTGCCGAAACAAACATTAAATACCATTGAACAACACCAAATAGCCATCAAAGGACCTCTGACCACCCCGGTGGGGAAAGGCATCAGAAGTGTCAATGTGGCCATCAGACAAAAACTGGATCTTTATGCCTGTGTGCGGCCGGTGAAATATATTGATCATGTTCCCAGTCCTATGAAAAACCCGGAAAAGGTGAACATGGTGGTTTTCAGAGAAAACACCGAAGACCTGTATGCGGGGATTGAATGGGAGGCAGGAGGCAGTGCTGCCAGGCATGCACTGGAATTCTTACGTGTTGATATGGATGTCTCATTACCCGAAGATTCCGCCATAGGCATAAAACCGATCAGCAAAAACAAAACCAAAAGGCTGGTTAAACAGGCTGTTTTATACGCTGTGGAGAACAACTTGCCCAGTGTTTGCCTGATGCATAAAGGCAATATAATGAAGTTTACCGAAGGCGCTTTCCGCACATGGGGCTACGAGGTGGCAAGAGATGAATTTGCCGATAGGACTTTAACGGAAACAGAACTTTTTCAACAGTATAATGGCATCCGGCCGGAGGGAAAAGTGATCATCAAAGACCGGATTGCCGATATGCTCTTTCAGCAGGTGCTTTTGCGTCCCGAAGAATATCAGGTGATTGCCACTCCGAACTTAAACGGTGACTATCTGTCTGATGCCCTGGCAGCGCAGGTGGGGGGGCTGGGCATGGCTCCGGGTGCCAATATCGGCGACACCTGCGCCGTCTTTGAAGCCACCCACGGAACCGCACCGAAATATGCCGGTAAGGATGTGGTCAACCCCGGCTCCTTAATCCTCTCAGGAGCAATGATGCTGCGCCATATGGGATGGGCAGAGGCTGCCGATTTAGTGGAAACAGCACTTAAAACCACCATAAAAGATAGAATCGTCACTTACGATCTGGCGCGGCAGATTAAAGGTGCCACCCAGGTAAAGTGTTCTGAATTTGCCAAAGCGATGGTAAACAGGATGAACTGAATGGGCCGAAAACAATTATTCGCCTATCAACCGTTAACATCCCGGTAAAACCTCCGGTATCTCTTAAAACTTAACATGTTGACGGCCGAACAAATAAATTGCATGGCAGCATGGAAAGTGATAAAATAACTTGGGACTCGCGTAAAAGGTAACCTTGACGGAGGATCTAATGAAGCGTGTCGATCAAGTCACTCAATCACTGGCCAAACGATTCACCAAAGATTACTTATTTGTATCGCTGATACCGGTTTTACTCCTTCTGGCCTTTACAGTGAGCGGAGCCTTTCTGATAGAAAATCACACCTCTGACCTGATTCGAAGATCAATTGATGATCTGAATGAAAATGCCGAAAAAGAGCTGGAACTGTTGGGTCAAAAAATTATCCGGGCTAAAGCCAGGGATGTCGCGAAACAAACCGCAATATTTCTCAACGCCAACCCGGGACTCACCATGAAAGCGCTCCAGAAAAGTCAGTATTTTAAAAACTTTACCATGCAAAAAGTCGGCGAGACCGGCTATACCTGTCTGTATGAGTCAGGTACCGGTATTATGCGGATTCACCCGAATCCAAGTTTCATTGACTTTGACATGCAATTACTGGCCGAGAAACTACCTTCATGGTGGGCCATCTTTGAACCGACACTTTCGGGTAAGGAAGTTTCAGGATACTATGATTGGCTTGAGGCAGATCAAACCCTAAGACGTAAATACATGACCATGACCCCGGTCCATGAAGCTTTCTCCGGTCAAACGCTGATGATTGCAGCCACAACTTATATCGATGAGTTTTCCACCCCGATTGCTTCAATGAAAGACAAAGCCAATAAAATCAGGGCTCACTATCAGAATTTTATTTTCCGCCAGGGAGTTATTATTTCGCTTGCCTTAGCTGTTTTTCTCCTGTTTATCTTTACCTGTGTCTACCTGTTAGGCCGTCGTTCAGGTCTTCGCTACATCCTTCCCATTGAACAACTTGCCCGCGCAGCAAAAAACCTTGGAAAAGGCAAGTGGGAAGCGGGTGAATATGTTGTTCTGCTTCAACGCAAGGACGAGATAGGCGAACTGGCCAAAGCATTTAACAATATGCAGACTCAACTCAGAAATCTTTTCTTTCGTCTTGAACAGCGCCTTGCCGAACTCAAGCTAACCCAGAAGGCTTTAAAACAGAGTGAAGAACATTACCGGAGCCTATTCGACGGTGTTCCCGTAGGGCTCTATCGCACGACACCGGATGGCAATATTCTCGATTCAAATCCGACCCTAGTTAAAATTCTCGGGTATCCTGATCGTCAAACTTTTTTAGGTCGTAATGCACAGGATTTATATGTCCACCCGGAAGACCGAAATCGGTGGAAAATGCAAATTGAAACTCAACAAAGCAGCGAGGGTTTTGAAATTCAGATGCGCCAGTACAATGGAACGGTCATTTGGGTGGAAAATTTTTCTCGAATTGTCCGGAACGCTGACGGTGGTATACTTTACTATGAAGGAAGCCTGATTGACGTTACCGAAAGGAAAAAACTCGAAGCCCAATTGCAGTATGCCCAAAGGATGGAGTCGATTGGAACTCTTGCAGGCGGTATTGCGCATGATTTTAACAACCTAATGATGGGAATCCAGGGAAACATTTCGCTGCTGCTTTTTGATATTGACCGTTCATTTCCACACTATAAAAAACTGAAAAATATAGAAGAAAGTATTAAAAGCGGAGCCAGGCTGACCAGTCAGCTGCTCGGTTATGCCAGAAAGGGAAAATATGAAGTCAGACGCCTTGCTTTGAACCAGATCGTAGCAGCTAGTGCTGAAACATTTGGTCGTACCCGAAAAGAGATTACGATTAACCTTCGGCCTGTATCAGACCTGCATGAGATCGAGGCGGACAGAACCCAGATAGAACAGGTTCTTTTCAACCTATTTATTAATGCTGCCGATGCCATGCCAGGGAAAGGCGACCTTTCTCTTAAGACCATGAACGTTAGCCGGAATGATATGGTGAATAAGCCATACAAGCCTGCAGCAGCCAATTATGTGATGCTGCAGGTGACCGATACCGGTGAAGGCATGGATACCAAAACGCTGGAACGCATTTTTGATCCTTTTTTTACCACAAAGGGATTGGGCAGAGGTACGGGTTTAGGCTTGGCATCAGTATATGGCATCATTAAAGCCCATGGCGGATACATCGATGTCGAATCCGAGCAAGGTGTCGGGACGACCTTTTATCTTTATTTTCCGGCATTGGATAAAACGGATAGTCATACCCACATCTCCGACGAGGGCCCTGCCCGGGTTAAACCGGGAAAGGGTATGATTTTGCTGGTTGACGATGAGGAAATTATCATGGATGTCAGCACTGATATGCTTGAAAAATTAGGTTATGGAGTGCTTAAAGCCGTCAGCGGTAACAAAGCGATTGCAGCATATCAAGCCAACAGCGTTGAGATTGACTTGGTCATCCTGGATTTGATTATGCCGAAAATGAGTGGCGGTGAAGTCTATGACAAATTGAAGAAAATCAACCCCCAAGTGAAAGTACTTCTTTCCAGCGGCTACAGTATTGACGGTCAGGCCACGGAAATACTGGGTCGGGGCTGCAATGGCTTTATTCAAAAGCCCTTTAATATGGAGGAGCTTTCAATGAAAGTAAATAAAATCTTGGATTCAAAGAAAGGAGGATAGAAATGAATGAAGTATTCTGTAAGCTCTGTAACGCCCCCCTCCTCAATGATAAAGAGGAGCTCTGTGAAGTATGTCAAAAAATGGAAGTCCGGATCAACTATTTGATTGAACGCCATAAAGAAGCGATCAGGGAATACCTTGGCAAGAAATTTAATGAAACTTCCGACCCTAAATTACAAATGTACGAAAGGCGATCCAAAGAATATACCCCTCCCAAAGGCACTCATACCCCTGATCGCCGCAAAAAAATCCGCAGACTAAAGCAGTTAAAAAACCATCCCCAACAAAGGAAAAGCGATCGCCTGGATTTGTAAAACCATCCCCTCTCGATTGCTTTGTGATTAGATTGAATTGCTATTAAAAAGGGGAAATAAGGATGCTATCACTTTGATATAATTGATACAAAATAGACGACCCCTTGAATGCTGAAATCCTCGAACCCTCTTCTCCAACGAAATTGGAGGAGAACCATATTTTAATATAAAGGAAAGGAGAATGATAATGAACAAGACAGAACAGAATCTTTTAGAGGCATTTGCCGGGGAGTCCCAGGCCAATCGAAAATACCTCGCCTTTGCCAAGCAGGCGGACAAGGAAGGTAAATCTCAGGCTGCAAAACTGTTCAGGGCAGCCGCCAAGGCTGAGACAGTGCATGCCCATGCCCATCTCCGGGCACTCGGGGAAATAAAGAGCACTGCGGAAAACCTCAAAGAAGCCATCGCCGGTGAAACGCATGAATTCAAAGAGATGTACCCTGCCATGATTCAAACAGCCAAACAAGAGGGATACAAGAAAGCAGAGCGGTCATTTACCTACGCCAATGCGGTTGAAAAGGTCCATGCGGATCTTTATCAAAAAACCCTGGACAGCCTGGATCACCCTCAAGAGGTCGAATGTTATTATGTTTGCTCCGTGTGCGGGTATACCTGCGAAAACGAACCTCCGCATGAGTGTCCGGTCTGTAAAGCCAAGGCGAAGGCCTTTTTCAAAGTTGACTAACCGGTATTTACCGAAACATGAAAAAACCGAGATGAAATGTCCTTCATGGTGTTATCCATCTTTCTAATTGAAACATTCGGACGATAAAAGGGACACTTAGAGCATGCCTTGGTTGGGTTGCCTTATATTCCAATCTGACCCTGGCATCATGTGGTCATATTTATTGTTTTTCGAGATGTAAATCGTCATTTCTTTGTGCAAAAATGTCAATAACTTGACGGTTTATGACCCTTTCCGATTTTCCATCATTCTATATTCCATCCGTCGAAAGTCCGACTATTATTTAAGTATCGGTCAATATCTGCCGATATCATTGTATTGATAGACTTTTCTTCAAAAATCATAATGGCTGGCATGGATAATGCAGAAAATTATAAACTGGATCAAACCCTGCTAAAGGAATACAACCCAGCTATGCTTTGCCGGTTACACAGCAGACAAAAAATTTTACCTAACGAGCAAAGATGGAAAAAGATTTTAATTCAACTTCAGAAACAGCATCTTCTTGCCCGGTCACCGGGCTGCGCATTTTCCAAAGACCCGAGTGGAAAAATATCCCTATAGGAAAAGAATTCAGCCTGACCATATCTGTGATCGGAAAACACATCCTGTTTACCCGGTCAAGGGGCTATTGCAGTCGGAAAGATAGCGAAATATCCATGAAAATCGTCAACCAGGTGCTGGATGAAATCCTGGCGGAAGAAGAGCCCTACATTCATGTGGCAGATTATTCAAAATTCACCGGGGCATCCATCGCTGCACGAAAGCATTACATGGGTTATCTGAAAAAGCAGGGTCGTATTTCGTCTCTGATTTTCTTCGGGGCCAAGCCGCTGGTTAACATGAGCATCAAACTGGTTAAACGAATAACGAAAATTAAATACGATATCCAGGTTGCCGACGACTACGAGGATGCGATAAAGATTGCTCTCGATAAGGAGAAAGAGATCGGCAATCTCTCGACGAACCAAACTTTCCAAAGCCGGCACCCAGTTGCCGGATCTTTTTCTGCAAGAAGTGCCCGAAAACATAGTATTGAAAGGACGGACTGGAATCTTCATCTGGACGGTTTTTCTATTCGATTTGAAATCCTTGGGGAAAATATCATTCACACCGTAGCTGAAGGTTTTCTGCGAGAAGAGCATGTGGAACCTCTTCATCAGTTGAGAACAAAGGTCATCGACTCCATCCATTTACCGGATGGGGCTTACTCTATCATATCCGATGTGAGCGGCATAAAGGGTGGAAGCCGCAAGGCACGCAGGCTGCTGATGGCCTCTATTCGAGACGCCTATAAAGAAAAACCGTTTGATTGGTATATTTTTTATGGAGTAAATTGGTTCACAAAAACGGCGCTGAACCTGGCCCGCCCCTTTTTACCTTTCAAAGCGGCCGCAGTCAGAGATTTTAATGCCGCAATGAGGATAATCGGGGAATCAAATCCTCCATTCTCCTTAAATCCTTCGATTGCAAATCAGCAGGAGAAACTGGCAAGCGGTCAGCATGCCGAGGATGTTAGACGGTATGTAAACGACCTCATTCATTGCATCGGAAGCATAAACTGGGAGCAGGAAGGAGTGGAGTTTGCCAAAATAATAGATGCTTCACATCCTTTCAAACCTGTTTTCGACGGCATCGCTTTCATTAAAAGAGAGTTGGATGATTTTTTCCGGGAACGCGATAAGATCGAACAGGAGCTCAAACTTTCCAAAGAGAGATACCAAACCATTCTGCAAAGCATCCAGGATGGATACTATGAGGTTGATTTAAAAGGCAGCTTCACCTTTGTCAATGACTCCATGGCCAGGATACTCGGGTACTCTAAAGATACATTAATCGGAATGAACAACCGGGAATACATGGATCAGAAGAATGCTGCAAAGCTCTATGGGGTTTTTAACATGGTTTATAAAACCGGCCTGCCGCTCGAAAGTATTGACTGGGAAATTGCACAAAAAGACGGATCTAAAAGAAATCTCGAAGCATCCGTATCCTGCATAAAGGATTCAGCAGGTCATCCCATCGGTTTCAGAGGAATCGTCAGAGACATTACCATGCGTAAAAACGCAGAGCTGGCACTCAAACAGAGTGAAGAAAACTATCGCCAACTTTTCTTTTCCGAAGCGGACGCCATCATTATCGTAGACTTGAAGACCAGGAAAGTGGTCGAAGCCAATCCTTCTGCTCTATCCCTTTACAGGTGTGATCATCGAAAAATGGTCGGGCTGAATATTCTTGAAATCTCCGCCGAACCGGCAAAGACCATCCGGCACATCGAATCCATAGCCAGTGGAACCGAATCGTTGCCTACTGTCAAAGAAATGCACCGGAAGATGGATGATACCATTTTCCCAGTGGAGATCAGCCACGGTTTTTATAACCGGCATGACGGTAAGATGCTTTGCACGGTTATTCGGGACATCACCGCGCAGAAAGAGGCTGAACAAATCATATTAAAATCTCGTGAAGATCTGGAAAACAGGGTGGCAGAGCGGACCAAACAACTGGCTCGAGCCAATGAAGATCTCAATAAAGAGATAAAATTCAGAAGGTCGGCACAAGAGGAAACCTTAAAAGCAAAGGAAATGGCAGAAAAGGCAAACCAGGCCAAGAGTGAATTCTTAGCCAACATGAGCCATGAGCTCCGGACACCTTTGAATCATATCATAGGCTTTACCGAGTTGGTTATGGATAAAACCTTTGGAGACTTGAATGAGATGCAGGAAGAGTACTTAAACGATGTTCACCACAGCAGTATGCATCTCCTCTCCCTGATTAACGACATCCTGGATCTCTCCAAGGTAGAGGCTGGTAAGTTGGCTTTTGAGCCCACTGGTGTCCAATTGCACGACCTTTTAGAGGGCAGCCTCATCATGGTAAAGGAAAAGGCCATGAAGCACGGTATAAAACTGTCAACGGAAATAAAAGATATCCCAGAGGTTATAACTGCGGATGAGCGAAAATTGAAACAGATTTTGTACAATCTGCTGTCCAATGCGGTGAAATTCACACCGAACGGAGGGGAGGTGGTCGTGAACGCACGAATGATTGACTGTATCATTCGAGAAGGACGCCGGCGGGGGGACTCCGAAAGATGCCAAATAATAAAGGTTCTGGCTAAAGAAAAGCGTGTTCATGATAGAGAATATAGAAATTGCCTGCAAATCTCCGTTTCTGATACTGGAATTGGGATAAAGCCTGAAAATCAGGAGCATATATTCAATCCTTTTGACCAGGTAGATAGTTCAGCCAGCCGCGGATTTCAGGGAACGGGCCTGGGGTTGTCACTGAGCAAAAGGCTGGTAGAGCTCCATAACGGAAAAATCTGGGTGGAGAGCGAGGGGGAAGGTAAGGGATCTGCTTTTCGGTTTGTGATACCGGTTTCATTTTAAAACCGGAAACTTGCCGGAGTGAAACTGAAATCTCGTCTTCTTAGAAGTGGAGAAAAACTTGAAATTTGAAACAGGAAATGAAATGAAAAAAGCCTGTGGGCCAATAGCCACCGGCCAATGCCCTGTGACCGGGCTATCCATCTTTAGCAGGCCTGAATGGACTGATGTCAGTTTCGGCAGGGACTACAGGGTGACATTCAGCATCCTGGATTATAGCATCCTTTTGCTGAGGGCTTCAGGATACGCAACATTGCATGATCTTGAACACGCAATACTGTTAAACAAAGAGGTGCTGGCTAAAGCTTTGCCCCAAGAACAACCCTATATCCGGTTAGAAGACTGGTCCGACCTTAAAGGTACTTCACGGAATGCCCGTGCCTGTTATGTCAACTATATTAAAAATCGCCAACGACTTGCGGGTTTGATTTTCTATAAGTTGTCCACATTTTTCAAGATAGGTGTAAAAATAGGAAAGAGATTCAATATTGTAAAATTCAAGGTGGAGATAGTTGATAATTACACGGATGCGGTTAAACGCGCTCAAGAAATATTATCAACCAGCCAAACTCACATAGAAAATTCTCCTACCAACACCGACTTTTCCCTCCTCAATATCTGTGACAGGAACGTATCGCCTCATAAGATAGCTTCTCAGCCTGGCTGGTGCTATCAAGCTGAAAATTTTTCAGTACGATATGAGGTCATCAACGGTTGTGTCCTCCATGGAATAACCACCGGCCGCTATGAAAAAGAGCATATCGGCCCGTCTATAAAATTGCGCGAGGAGGTCATAAGGTCGACGGGTTTATCAGAAAGCCCATACTCTTTGGTCCTGGGGCTAGAGGAATCCGATGGGATCAGCCAGAGCACTCGCAAACAGTATGTTCAGACCATATTGGACCTGCATAAAAAGTATCCTTTCAACATGTTCATTTTTTACGGAGTAAACAGATGGTTGAATGCAGGGATCAATATAGCCAGACCCCTTATGCCCTTCAAGGTCAAGGTGGTAAAGGATTTAAAGAGCGCTTTGGATCTCATAGATAAAGAAAAATCCATAAATATAGTTCCAAAGCCTTTTATGAATGACCGAGATCCAGCCGGGAAGCCCTTTACATCTGATCAGACCCAGCATTATGTTGATGATTTGCTTAAATTTATAGGAGAAGTCGACTGGGAGACTGGCGGCATTAATGAAGAGGCGAGGAAAGACCATTCCCACCCTTTTGGTCCTGTTTTCGATGCCATAAAGCTAATCAAATGGGAGCTTGACGATCTTTGGATTGAACAGAAACGGGTAGAGGAAGAATTAAAACAGGCCATTGAAACAGCGAAGAAAGCCAACCTCGCCAAGAGCGAATTTCTGGCCAACATGAGCCACGAACTCAGAACGCCGCTGAATCACATCCTCGGTTTTACCGAGCTGGTGGTGGATAAAAATTTTGGGGAGCTAAACGATATCCAGGAAGAATATCTCAACGACGTGCTGTCCAGCAGTAAGCATCTGCTCTCCCTGATCAACGACATTTTGGACCTTTCCAAGGTGGAGGCAGGCAAACTGGAGCTGCAACCTTCCAATTGTAACCTAAAGGTGCTGCTGGAAAACAGCCTGATCATGATCAAGGAAAAGGCGTTGAAACATGGCATACGCCTGTCAAAGCATATTGACGGCATTCCACAGACCATAACGGCGGATGAACGCAAACTCAAGCAGATTATGTACAACCTGCTGTCCAACGCGGTGAAATTTACTCCGGACGGCGGGGAAATCCGCATTACAGCGGATTTAGCTGATGGTTCATTCCCTTTAGCTGAAGACAGTACCCACAGGACTTCTGATCAAAAACCAAGAACCCGAAGCAATGAATCGGAAGCTTTGCAAGAATTCATACAAATTTCCGTGATGGACACCGGCATCGGTATAAAACGCGAAGATATCAAACGCATCTTTAAGCCATTTGAACAGGTAGAAAGTTCTACAAACCGTAGGTTTCAGGGCACCGGACTGGGTTTGGCACTGACCAAAAAATTGGTAGAGTTTCATAGTGGAAAAATCTGGGTGGAGAGTGAGGGAGAGGGAAAAGGAAGTACTTTTCGCTTGGTGATCCCCATCTAATAAAACCCGGAAAAAGAGCAGGTGGGTCAAATTTTAATGGGTATTTCATGAAAAAACCGATTTTAATAATATTGGTACTCTTCGCAGTGTTGATCTGGCTTTCCTCTGACGCTTTGTGCACCGGAACGCCCAGGACACCTGTTCCTAAAGTGGTTAAGGGTCAAATGGATCTTAGAGCTTGGGACTTTTCACAAAATGGACCTGTTCAACTTTCCGGATATTGGGAATTTCACTGGAACAGGCTGTTGGGCCCGGGGGATTTTAAAGAAAAGAGTCAAAAGACCGGGGGTGGGTATATCAAGCTGCCCAAGGCGTGGAACGGACTTGAAATGAACGGGCAAAAACTGTCCGGAACCGGTTGCGGGACCTATCGTCTTGATGTGTTGATAAAAAAGCAGTTCGAACCCTTAGCCCTGAGGCTCAGGACAATCGGGAGTGCCTTTTCGCTGTTCGTCAATGGGCGTAAGCTTGGATCAGCAGGAACAGTCGGGCTGTCACGGAAACTTTCAAAACCTGAATGGGCGCCCCAGGTGACAGTTTTCAAACCTGACAGCGATCATGTGGAGATCATCTTACAGGTCTCCAACTTTCGCCACAGAAAGGGCGGGCCCGGCACGGTTATCCAGTTGGGTTTGGCAAAAGATATCCTTAAATCAAAAGAACTCAATCTGGCTGCAGAACTCTTTGTCTGCGGAAGCATATTTATTATCGGACTCTATCACCTCGGAATTTTCGGCTTGCGCAGAAAAGACAGAGCATCTCTCTTTTTCGGTCTCTTTTGCCTATCGATCACCATCTACACCCTGTTATCAGGAGAGCGATTTTTTGCCCATATCTTCCCTTCCAGCAGCTGGTTTTTGAGGGTGAGACTGACCAATCTAACCTCTTTTGTGAGTGTGCCCTTGTTCCTCTTGTTTCTTCATTCCCTTTTTCCCGTGGAGTTTAGCAAGAAACTCCTCCGGGCATTCATGGCGATCTTCTCCGTCCTTCTGGGCATCGTGCTTGTTACACCGTCCGACCTTTACACCCGTTTTATACCGGTCTTTCATGTGATCACACTCCTTGGCGGTATCTATTCCCTTTACGTCATCTTTGCCGCTGTAAGAAAAAAAAGAGAGGGAGCCGTTGTCTTTCTTCTGGGCTTTTTTCTTTTTTTCCTTACGGTGGTGAACGATGTGTTCTACGATCATGTCCTGATCCAGACCGGGCAGTTCATCGGAGCCGGCCTGTTCCTATTCATTTTTTCTCAGTCATTCCTGCTCTCCATGCGGTTCTCCCGTGCCTTCTTTTTGTCGGAAAAACAGCAGAAATCCCTGAAAAAGACAAACGCAGCATTGAAGGAATCAGAAGAAAAATACCGGCTTCTGGCAGAAAATGTAAAGGACAATATTTGGATCTGGGACTTGGAAAAAGAGGCCTTTACCTATGTCAGCCCCTCCATTAACGAGCTTCTATACTACACACCGGAAGAGGGGCGACAAATCTCCATGGATCAGATCATCACGGTGCCTTTTCGAGAGCGCGTCGCCGGTATCATTATAGAAGAGCTAGAATTGGCGCAATCTTCAGATTTCGATCTGTCTCGGTCAAGGACATTGGAGGTGGAACTCCTGCGAAAAGACGGATCCACGGTCATGGCCGAGGTAACCGCGAGCATTTTGCACGACGAGCAGGACCGACCGAACCGAATTCTTGGCGTCACTCGAAATATTGAAGAGAGAAAAAAGGCGGAAGCCCTTCAGCGAGACAAGCAGGCGGCAGAAGCGGCAAATGAGGCCAAAAGCCTATTTTTGGCCAATATGAGTCATGAACTTAGAACACCGTTGAATCACATCATCGGTTTTACCGAACTGGTGGTGGATAAAAATTTTGGGGAGTTAAACGATATCCAGGAAGAATATCTCAACGACGTGCTGTCCAGCAGCAAGCATCTACTCTCCCTGATCAACGACATTTTGGACCTTTCCAAGGTGGAGGCAGGCAAATTAGAGCTGGAACCTTCCAATTGTAACCTAAAGATGCTGCTGGACAACAGCCTGATCATGATCAAGGAAAAGGCGTTGAAGCATGGCATACGACTGTCAAAGCATATTGACGGCATTCCGGAGACCATAACGGCGGATGAACGCAAACTCAAGCAGATTTTGTACAACCTGCTGTCCAATGCGGTGAAATTCACCCCGGACGGTGGAGAAATCCGCATCACAGCGGATTTAATTGATGGTTCATTCCCTTTAGCTGAAAACAGTACCACCAAGGCTTCCGATCAAAAACCAAAAACCCTAAGCAATGAGTCGAAAGCGTCACAAAAATTTATACAAATTTCCGTGACCGACACCGGTATTGGAATAAAGCACAAAGATCTCAAGCGCATCTTTAGCCCCTTCGAGCAGGTGGAGAGCTCGGCAAGCCGAAGATTTCAAGGCACCGGACTGGGTCTGTCGCTGACTAAAAACCTGGTGAAACTGCATGGTGGCAGAATTTGGGCCGAAAGCGATGGTCAGGGAAGTGGAAGCACTTTTAGAGTCACTATTCCTTTAAAAGCACAGGAAGGATACCTTTGATAAAATAAATCGAAACCATGGTTTTGAAGGTCGATAATGAGTTTAGCGAGGAAAAACGTCATGAACGAAAAGGTGGTATTGGTTATCGAGGATGACGAATTAAACCAGAAACTGGTGAAAGAGATATTACGGGTGGGAAATTATAAGGCCATTGAGGCGCTGGATGCGGAAACAGGCATTGAAATGGCCCGCCGGCATAAACCGGACCTCATTCTCATGGATATTCATCTTCCCAAAATGGATGGCTTCAGTGCGACCAAGATCATCAAGAGTGACAAGAATTTGAAACAGTTACCCATTGTGGCTCTCACCGCTCTGGCCATGCCCGATGACCGGGAAAAGGCTCTGGAAGCAGGCTGCGACGGCTATGTTACCAAACCGTTCCGCTTCCAGGATCTACTGAAAACGATTGACCAACTTCTGGACTCAAGCGACAGGGTCAACATCATGGAAAATATGAAAGATAGTCAGGAAACATGAAGAATCAAGTTTTTCCAACAGTGAACGCTCATTGCATCAACAATGAAATTTATTATTTTTAGATATAATTACTTTTTATAGTGAGGACTGAACCATGCGACCCAAGGGAAAGATCCTGATTGTGGATGATGAACCTTTGAATGTAAAACTTATAAAGGCAAAGCTACTCTCTGAACAGTATCAAACCATATCGGCCTTCAGCGGGGAGGAAGCCCTGGAAAAGGTAGAATCGGATTCACCGGATCTCATATTGCTGGATATTATGATGCCGGGAATGAACGGATATGAGGTAACGGAACAAATAAAGAATGACCCTGCGACCAGAAACATTCCCATCATACTAATCACCGCCCTTGATGGATCCAACAACAAGATAAAAGGGCTGGAATCGGGTGCGGATGAATTTCTCAATAAGCCTGTCAACACGGCGGAGCTTTTGGCAAGGGTTCAGTCTCTGCTGCGGCTCAAACAGTATCAGGATCAACTGAAGATGCACCAGGGTTCCCAAGAGCTTCTGACCCGTCCATTTGAAGGGGATACATCGCCGGACAACAGGATTGATTTACCCTCCCTGCTACTGGTTGAGGATGATGAAAAAGACGCACAGCTGATTCAGATGCAGCTTTATGGACAGCCGTACAGGATGAAAGTGGTTCAAACCGGAGAGGAGGCCCTGTCCTGCGCACAACAGGAAAAGATTGACCTGATTATCCTCGATATCCTGCTGCCGGGCGTGGATGGGTTTGATGTTTCCCGAGAGCTGAAGGGCAACGAAAGTACAAGTAATATTCAGATAGTTGCGGTGACCAACTTAAAAGACATGGAAAGCAAAGTGAAAGGCCTGAAACTGGGTGTGGATGATTATCTGGTAAAACCGATTAACATGCACGAGTTTCGGGCGCGCATCAACGCGCTGATCAAAAAAAAGGCTTATCTCGATAAACTCAAAACCGGCTATGAATCGGCCGTTCATTCCGCCATTACCGACAGACTGACGGGACTCTATAACTATGCTTATTTTCACTATTTTCTGGAGAATGAAATTAAGCGATCAGAAAGACATCATCACCCCGTGGCCCTCATCATGATGGATATTGATGATTTCAAACATTTTAACGACAGTATGGGGCATCTGGCAGGAGATGAAATACTGAAACAGTTGGGAAGGCTTATTCGTGAGGATATCAGGGAGATAGATCTGGGCGTTCGTTATGGAGGAGAGGAGTTTGCCATTGTGATGCCCTATACGGATCTAAAGGGAGCGATTAATATGGCCCGGAGAATCAAAAGCCTTATCAAAAACCACTCCTTTATGGTGAATAATTTTCCACCCGCAAGCCTTACCGTCAGCATGGGAATTGCCGTATACCCGGAAAACGCACTGACCTCAACCGACTTGATTCAAGGGGCGGATACCGCACTCTACGGTGCCAAAAACGGTGGCAAGGACAGAATCTATATGGTTGATGATAATTCTAATGCTCAGCCAATCGCTGCATCGCTTAAATAATTAGTGCCCATAAAACAGGAGAGCAGACCATATTTTACCAGACCGGCTTGCAGGAGACGGGAGAATGCCCGATAAAAACATAGACGATCAGGAATATCTGAATACTGAAAGATTTTCACGGCTTTACAAAAGGCACTATCAGGGAGCCATGGTCAGATCATGTGCCAGTCTGTATATGTATCTGTCCGCCTTAATAGGTTTTTATTTAGAGGTCATCAGTCAGGATCAATTGTATGGCGTCACCATCTCAATTCTATACCTCATTCTGATCAACCCCCCCACTCTGTGGGGGCTTAAACACATTCGCCGAACAAGGCTGTTTGAATTATACTCCTTGTCCATCAACTTCCTGGAAATTATCGGTTACACGGCGGCGGTCTATTTTATAGGAGGAATTGAAGCCTTTTTCCTTATTCCCATCTTTGGCGCAGTGATTGCCTATGTGGGTGCGGTTGGACCACCCAGGATGCCGTTTATCGTAACCACTTTTACGGCCTTGGCATTAAGTTCGATACTGGTCCTGGAATACTTCGGTATCATTCCGAGCATTGGTTTTTTCCCCGATTACCATGTCCCGTTAAATCATCAACTTACCGTATTTGCGGTAAGTATCAGCTTGCTTTTCGTATTGGCTTTTATATCCGCTTATACAGCCAGTCGGATGAAAATCGGTCGAAAGAGACTCCAGGAACAGAATGTGGAATTGCAAAGATCGAGATTGGAGCTGAAAGAATCGGCTGAAGCACTGGAGAGAAAAAACTTCCAGCTGCAGTTGGCAGCAAGTAAAGCCCGTGAATCAGACCGATTGAAATCGGAGTTTCTCGCCAATATGAGCCATGAGCTCAGAACGCCGTTGACCCACATCATCGGTTTTACTGAAATAATTGTTGATAAAACTTTGGGTGAATTGAATCACAAGCAGGAAGAATACCTGGATGACGTTCTTAAGAGCGGCCGACATTTGCTCTCCTTGATCAACGATATCCTTGACTTCAGCGAAGTGGAATCGGGCCACATCGATCTTAGGGCGTCTAAAGTCCATTTAAAGCAGATCCTCAGCAAAAGCATGGAGCTATTCCGCGAGATAGGGGAGAAACAGAACCTAAAATTCAGCACGGATTTTGACGACATTCCCCATATCATCCATGCCGATGAGAAAATGCTGAAACAAATCCTGTACAATCTCATATCAAATGCGGTAAAGTTCACCCCGGAAGGTGGCGAAATCCGGCTGCTGGGAAAGTTATATTCACAAGGTGAATTGGCCGATTCTAAAGAAAAAAATGAAGGAAATAAATCCCCAACAGACAGTAGCAAACCGGTGAATGGAAATTTCATTGAAATTTCCATTGCCGACACCGGTATCGGCATCAGACCGGAGGACAGGGAACGCATCTTTAATCGTTTCGAACAGGGGGATGGCTCTGCAGGAAGAAAATACGGCGGCGCCGGATTGGGACTTTCTCTCACTAAAAAACTGGTGTTGATCCACGGCGGGCAAATCTGGGTCACCAGCCAAGGAGAAGGCCAAGGAAGCACATTTCATTTTACACTTCAGGTTTAAAGCAGGAGGATGGTTGGTGGAAAGAAACAAAATCTTAATCGTTGATGATGAAGAAAGAAATATCAAATTGCTGAAAGCCTATCTGGTAACCGAGCAATATGAGATTGCAGCAGCGTCAAACGGGGAAGACGCTCTTGAAATGGTGACAGATTTCAATCCGGACCTGATTTTGCTTGATGTAATGATGCCCGGAATTGATGGGTTTGAGGTATGTAAACGATTGAAGCGGGACGATCATACGCTGATGATTCCCGTGATTATGGTCACCGCCTTAAGCGGAAAAAAAGAGCGTATCAGGGCATTGGAAGTCGGAGTGGATGATTTCCTGAGTAAACCGGTGAATCGAATCGAGCTTATGGTACGCGTTAAATCTCTGCTTCGCATCAAGTCTTATCATGATCAACTGCTCAACAGTTACCAGGAGCTGGCACTGAAAAACAATAAGTTAAAGGAATTGGAGAGTGTTCGAGAAGGATTAACCCATATGATCGTCCATGACTTAAACAATCCGCTCACCGCCATCCTGGGAAATCTTGAGATTATCAAGTTTGAAAACCTAACAGAAATCCAGCTCGATGGGATTGAAAAATGTCTCAACTATTGTGCAGATATCCGGCAGCTGATTCAAGGCATCCTTGACGTCAATAAGATGGAGAAAGGAAAACTGCAGCCGCAAAAAGAACTGGTCAATATGACAGAAATGTTGGCCGGCCTAATGG
Organism: Thermodesulfobacteriota bacterium; assembly: GCA_034189135.1. Lineage (NCBI taxonomy): Bacteria > Pseudomonadati > Thermodesulfobacteriota > Thermodesulfobacteriota bacterium. Next base: position 22,123 of record JAXHVO010000107.1, read on the forward strand.
AGCAGTTCATGTCGCGTGCCAAGATGGATCAGATATCGCTGGCGTTTTTCAATTCCGAAGATGTTCCTGCTGTTAGGATCGATCCAAACTTGATTAAGAGAGTGATTGCAAATCTTCTGTCCAACGCGATCAGGCATTCACCTGAAGGAGAAAAGATAGAGGTTACCACCGGTTTTCTTGCTGAAGAAAGAAGTATCATTTTTAGTGTAAAAGATAACGGGAACGGCCTGGCGGCGGAATACCACCACAGGGTTTTCGATAAATTTGAACAGGTGAAACTCAAAAACTCAGGAGTCAAATCCGGAACAGGCGGTTTGGGTCTAGCTTTCTGCAAAATGGCCGTTGACGCGCATGGTGGAAAAATTTGGGTAGAAAGCGAGGGAAACGGTGATGGATCCACCTTTTCTTTTACCATACCGCTGGAGGCTTAGCACAATCTTGAACTGACTGAGCTGTTTTTATGGGCAACCGTGTTATTGCAAAAGTAAACACCACTGGAAATTGTGGTTCTATTCCATTATGCCTCTAAGGCTAAATCGAATCACTGCAAACGATACACTTGATCTCCACCAGTCCTCCTTTTGGAAGAGCGCTGACCTCAATTGCAGCCCGTGCCGGTCGGTGCTGTGAAAAATACTTTTCATAGATCCCGTTAAACTCGACAAAATCTCCCATATCCGTAAGAAAGACATCCACAGCAACAACCTGGCCAAGATCATATCCTGCAGCCAGCACAATTTGTTTGACATTCTCCATGGCCTGGTGTGCCTGGGAGGCAAGATCCGAACCTGCAAATTCACCTGTTTTCGGGTCCAACCCGAGCTGCCCGCTGACAAAAAGCCAGTTGCCTGCAACGATCCCCTGTGAATAAGGACCGACAGCTCCTGGGGCCCGGTCTGTTGTAATGACTTTATGTGCCATAAAAAATCCTCCTGTTAAACCGTCTATACTGGTTTTTTCCCATACTGTTTCTCATACACGCCTTTTCCCTGGCAGCACAGTTGATGAGAGTTGACCTCCATTGCTTTAACTGTTATTTTAGCTGTATACGTTGACGGTGTCAAATCAGAAAACTAAGAACCGGAAAATTAACCTAAAAAAATTGCTCCCATAACTGGAGATAAGCTTTGGCGTAGAAATATAATTATGAAATATGTAGATATAGATAAATTAGACGAGTTGCCCGGTAAAAAACTTGAAGATGGGGATAATTTTCAATTTCAATGCCATTCAAAGCTTGACTGCTTCAACCTGTGTTGTCGCAACCTTAACCTTTATCTCTATCCTTACGATGTGATCCGGTTGAAAAACCGGCTGGGGATTTCTTCTGATGAGTTTTTGGATAAATATGTCGACATGGTCATGCGCGAGACCAGCTTTTTCCCGGAAGTCCTTTTGCACATGTCGGAAGATGATGAGAAGACCTGTCCTTTTCTAACAAAATCGGGCTGCACCGTGTATCCTGATCGGCCCGACGCCTGCCGCATGTTTCCACTGGAACAGGGATCTCTTTATGATGCTGAAACGAAAAAAGCGAAAGCGGTTTATTTTTTCAGACCGCCGGATTTTTGCTTGGGACAGCATGAGAAAAAAAAATGGACCCCCCAAGCATGGAAAGATGATCAGAATGCGGTTGTGTACAATGAGATGACCGGAAGATGGGCCAAAGTAAAGCGGCTGTTTCAGACTGATCCATGGGGTGGCGAAGGACCACAGGGTCCAAAGGCAAAAATGGCTTTCATGGCCACCTACAATATCGACCGGTTTTCCGACTTTGTGTTTAACAGCAGCTTTTTAAAAAGGTACAAGGTGAAATCGGCCCTTCTCAAAAAAATTAAAGCGGATGATACCCAGCTGATGAAGTTCGGCTTTGAGTGGGTGAAATACTTCATCTGGGGAATCAAAACCAAGTATATACGGCCAATGAAATAATTGAGGGATCGGGGAGTTTCTTATCAATGGCCTTTTCTGTGAACCGATTGAGCTTTAATGATTGTTATACCGCTTGCCATAAATATGTACCGAAATATGGAATTGCGGTATAAGTGGTTGTAGAAAAAAACGTTTCGATAACGGAACGTTTTTTTGACAACCACTATAGTGGCTCGTCCAGAGAGGCTCCCATTTGCCCGTATCAGTCTTAACAATATTTTCGAGAAACCGGCGTCCGGTCCGCCTAGGCGGACTGAGATCCGATTTGAACCAGCCCCAGGGGACAGAACCCCACGGCAGCGTTGATCGTCTCTGCCTGTATGGATTTAACTGAGAAGATAGGGGGCGTGTACAGAGTGATGGACTTATTTGTTAAGACTGATACGGGCAAATGGGAGCCTCTCCGGACGAACTGAGTAGAGATTGAAAAACTCTCCGACACCTCAAAAAATTCACCGCACTAGATATTTTCCGCCCCTTTCGGCATGGGCACCATCTTTTCCCCGCCCAACACATACCCTCCATCAAGCCTTAGCACACTTCCGGTCATAAATGGTGCATCCTTGATAATAAAGAGAGTTGTTTTAACCACATCCTCAATGGTTCCGTTTCGTTGAAGCAGGGTATGATCGATGATGGCCTGTTTCTGGTCATCAGTCAAAAGCCCCCATCCCCGGGTTTTTTCCCCGTGCCTGGTTTCAACCATACCGAGCATAATCTCATTTACCCTGACCTCCGGTGCCCCCAGCCTGGCCCATGTTTCGGTTAACAGAGAGATTCCCCGGTTTGCGGCAGAATATCCTTCGTTGAAAATGTACCCGGCAGGACCACACCTGCCTGTCATTCCGGCAATAGAGGAAAAATTTACCACAACACCGTTAGCTGATTTTTTAAGAAAAGGCAGGGCCGCATCAAAAACCCATCTTTTTGAGCGGAGGGTGGTTTCCATTTCAAGGTCCCACTGCTCTTTTACGTATGGCCCGTGGACCACCGGCCACCCCCCGCGTTCGATATTGTTGATGAGAATATCCAGGCGCCCGAAATGATCCATAATTTTTTGAATAAGCCCGTGGATTTCAGCGGTTCTTAAAAGATCTAGTCTCATAATCAGATGCTCTGTGCCGGTTCTGGCAAAATCATTCTTCATCTCGTCAAGGCTTTCTTCCCAGTCAAAATAGGTAAGGGCCACCTTTACGCCTTCATTGGCAAGGGCAAGCCCGATTCCTTTGCCAATCCCTTTAATCGCTCCGAGTACCAGAGCGACTTTACCCCGGATGCCGGATTTCGCTTTTATATTGGAAGTTGGTGACTCCATAATTCATCTGCTCCAAAAATAGTTTTTTATATATCCCCAAAAAGTATTTTCTTGATCCAACGATGACCAAGTTTTAACAGCTCAACATCGTCATTTTTTACCGCTTCCAGTACAGCGGAATCGAAGTTAAAATCATCCAGTAATCCTTTTTCAAAAATATGAATACGGAATCTGTCGAGATCATACAGGGCAAGGTGAAAAAGATGACTTGATTTCATATCCAGCGGACCCGGTAAGGTAAGATTTTTCAGGCTGATGATTTCCATTAGCCTATCATTCATCTCATTATATCCGGCTAGTTTTTGATCCGTAATCCACTGTCTGACCGTCTGGGTGTTTTCCTGTTCAAAACCCCGGCAATGGGGTTCTTTTAGCAAAGCGAAATGTTCAGTTATCTGACTTGTTTCCCGGGAGCGGGACACGGCACGGGCAAGTGGGTACATCCGGCAGGATGATGGCCGGGAATCATACACACTGCATCCAGACTCCGTCACAAAAGGACATTTTAAAGCATCCCCTGGTTTTAATGCAATGACCGGAAGTCCGCTTTCAGGGCCTGTGTGTCGAGTGGTATAGCGTTCAAGAAATGCACCGCTGGTCATATCCAGGTAATTTTTAAGGCAAAGGATATCGTATGGCGTTAAGAACTGGTTTAAATCCCTGCAGCATTCATTGAAACATGGCACTTCAGCGGAGCAGGAAAATGTAAATGGATCATCTAGGGAAATAGGAATCATTTTTTCTCCCGGGGGCTTATACTGTTTGCCATCAATATACACATGAATGCTTATAATATTTTATTTGGCTTGACAATATCTGTTTTGCAGCTTAGTTTTTCCAGCGAAAATCGTAATGCGTATAAACGAAAATCCATTGACTCATTTAAACAGATAATACTTATGCCACCAATTATTTCAATCGTGGGTAAATCAGGATCGGGAAAAACAACTCTTTTGGAAAAGCTGGTTGCCGAACTGAAAAAACGAGAATACAAGATCGGTACCATCAAACACGCATCCGAAGGGTTTGATATCGATAAAAAGGGAAAAGACAGCTGGAGGCACCAGCAGGCCGGTGCGGATACGGTTGTGGTTGCTTCCTCCGGAAAGATTGCTATGGTCAAAAATGAAAATCATGACACTTTAGACGATCTTGAAAAGTATTTTCCCGACATGAACCTGGTAATTACCGAAGGTTTTAAAAAGGGAAACAAACCCAAAATAGAAGTTTTCCGGTCGGAAACACACAGAAAACCCCTTTGTGCGAAAGACGGCAATCTCATTGCTTTTGTTACCAATACCAAGCAAAACCTTTCCGTTCCAATTTTTGGCCTGGAAGAGATAAAAGAATTGGCGGACTTTCTCGAAAAAAAATATCTATGAACCGAAAAGATCTTGCTCGCCTGAAAACCTGGTTTGACGAATACGTATCCGGATACACCACCGATGATGCAGAATACAACTATCCGTTTCGGCTGAAAAAAAATCATACCAGGCGCGTATGCAAAAATATTATCATGATCGGCCATGCGCTGAATCTGTCGGATGATGAGCTTATACTTGCCGAAACAATGGCTTTATTCCATGATATGGGACGCTTTGAGCAATACGCGAAGTACGGTACCTTCAGTGATATCGCTTCTGAAAACCATGCCAAGCTCAGCTTAAGGCAAATGGCCACCCATGGAGTTCTCTCTAAAAATACTAAAGACGAAAAGCGTCTGATCACCAAAGCAATCGCGTATCACAATGTAGCGGCACTTCCGGACACCAAAGATAAAACAGAGCTTTTTTACATGCGCCTCCTACGGGATGCGGACAAGCTCGATATTTGGAAAGTGGTGATAGATTATTACCACCAGCGTGATCATTTTAAGAACTCTGCCATAGAGTTGAATCTCCCCGACGATCCGATCTGGTCCGGCAGGGTTCTTGAAGCCGTCATGAACCAAAAAATAGCCCGGATGGAAGACCTGAAAACTTTAAATGACTTTAAGCTTCTGCAGATAAGCTGGGTATTTGACCTTAACTTTGCTCCCTCATTTGAAGCTGTGGAAAATCGTCATTATTTGTATCAAATTGAAGCAACCCTTCCGAAATCTCCTGAGATTTCAGATGCTGTTGCTATGGCGCACAGGTATGTTAAAAATAACCTGTAAAATCCATTTATACCAAATGCTACCGACCCAAAGTGATCGGGTCCGGGTTCAACAGTTATAATCTATCTAGTGCCTGAACGAAAAGTCATGGTTTTACGAGCCAGCCGGTTGGTTATGTTCGTTCATTAAATTACTACCGTTCAAAATGATGGCAGCCAGTAGTAAATCAAATCTTGGCTACCTT
>JAXHVO010000108.1 GCA_034189135.1 Thermodesulfobacteriota bacterium
TAAAAGAATAGCCGTTGGCGGTAAATAACACTTTGGGCTTGATCTGTCCGAATCTGTCCAGAACTCCTTTTATTCCGAAATCAGGAGAGCAGGAAGACCAGGTGGCACCCACGCTTGCGGCAGCCAGCATGGCAATGATGGATTCAGGCATGTTCGGCATAAAACCCACCACCCGGTCACCCGGTTTTACTGTTGCCTCTCTTAAAGACTTGGCCACACGGGCGACTTCATCGTATAGCTCTTTATAGGTCATCTTGATGGAATCCTGGCTTTCTCCTTTGAAAATCAGGGCCACATGGTCATCCCGGTATCGAAGAAGATTTTCCGCAAAATTGAGCCTTGCACCGGTAAACCACTTGGCACCGGGCATTTTAATTACATCATTAATGACCTGGCTATACGGCTTTGATGCTCTGATTTCGGCAAATTCCCACATTAAGGTCCAGAACTCCGGTATGTTTTCTATGGACCACCGGTACATCGGATCATAATCAGTAAAACCCTTACCGATTTTGTCATTCACAAAATTCATGAACCGGTACATATTGGTACCCTTTACCCTTTCCTCCGAAGGCTTCCATAACTGTTTACCCATGATTCGCTCTCCTTGTTTCTGTTATCAAGTTTCAAGCCTATAACGACTACAGAAATATGCCTTATTTAATATTCAATTTCAAGGCTTTAATTCTTGCATACCAACCGTTTTTTAGTATAAGCTTTCTTAAGAAAGCACAGAATATCTTAATTAAACCATGCGGCTCTATCTTTCTTCCTGAAAAGCGCTGACACAAAATAAGGAGACATATCATGCGTATTGTTGATTTACGGTCTGACACCATTACAAAGCCAACGCCTTCCATGCAAAACGCAATGGCGCAAGCCGAAGTCGGAGACGATGTTTTTGGAGAGGACCCCACCGTTAATCGGCTGGAGGAAATGGCTGCTGACCGTATGGGAAAAGAAGCGGCGTTGTTTGTCGCCAGCGGAACAATGGCTAACCTGGTCAGTCAGCTGGCGCATTGTGGCAGGGGAGATGAGATGATTCTTGGAGATCAGGCCCACATTTTTTTCTATGAGCAGGGAGGTTCCGCTGCCATAGGAGGCATTCATCCCCGAACTGTACCCAACCAGCCGGATGGGAAAATAGCCCTTCAAGACATTGAGGCAGCGATTCGTCCCGATAACATACATTTCCCACGAACCAAAATAGTCCTGCTGGAAAATACACACAACCGTTGCAACGGGAATCCTCTTGAAGTGGATTATATGCAAAGCGTGGGGAAGCTGGCCCGGAGCCATGAACTGAAAGTGCATATTGACGGAGCAAGGATATTCAATGCTGCTGTTGCACTTGGAGTGAATGCCTGCGATCTGGTCAGCGATGCGGATTCTGTTTCTTTTTGCCTGAGCAAGGGCCTTGCAGCTCCGGTGGGCTCAATGGTTTGCGGTAGTGGTCCTTTTATTGAAAAAGCCCGTCGCGCCCGTAAAGTTCTGGGCGGGGGTATGCGACAGGCAGGAATACTGGCTGCGGCCGGAATCGTTTCACTGACTGAAATGACGGATCGCCTTTCCGAAGATCACGCCAATGCCAAAAGGCTTGCTGAGGGTTTGGCGGGAATAAACGGCATTTCAATAGACCCTGAACTGGTAAAGACCAATATTGTATTTTTTGATATCCTACGCAGCGATATGAACGCAGAGCAGCTTGCCGGTCAGCTTATATCCCGAGGCATTAAGGTGTTGCCGCTGGGTATGAATCAGCTAAGGGCTGTTACCCATTACCATATTACGCCGGATGATATTGAATATGCTTTAAACCAGTTTGCAAAAGTGATGGGATAATTTCTTTGTGACCGATCAGTTTCAATTTTCCTACAGCCACTAATAGCGCAATTCCATATTTTATAACATTAATGAAAAATTAACATAATCCTTATTATTTGCTGACTTAGTTTTTCTAGTTTATTGTCCATATGGTCTTGTCTGCAAATACGATTCTAACCTTAAACACCCTTTTTTCCCCAACAAAACATTTCCGTTTCATATTTATTCAAACTAATAAGGAAAGTGTCCATGAACAACGCCAAAGATTATATTGTTGATACCAATGTTCTTTTAGACGACCCTGGAGCGCTAGTAAAACTGCGAAATGGTAATGAAAATAGTATTTACATTCCCTACCATGTTTTGCTTGAGCTAAATAAATTAAAAAAAGACCCTCGTTTGGGGCATATCGTCAATCGGGTATTCCAAAACCTCTTCGATCTGGATGGCAACTATAAAATCTTAAAGCCCAATGGCATTGCCAAATCCTTTTCCAGCCTGGTGGATAATTTTATACTTGAAGAGATTCTAAAGAGCGGAATCAAGGCTCCGATTCTGGTAACCAACGACAAATTCCTTCAGCTGCAAGCCGGTTTAAATGGCATAAAGAGCGAGAGGTATAAAGATTCGGCGCCGTTTAAATCCGAGGCGGAATATTATACTGGTTTTGTTAAAAGTCGAGATGAGGTACTGCCCAATGCCTTTATGAGAAATGGCGAAGGTAAACCGGTGTTCTTTGGGAAAAGAGGGGAAAAGGTGATCGATTATCGGCATCGTGTGTGGAATATTGCACCACGTAATACTTACCAGAACATTGCTTTGGAATTAATGCTCAACGATGATATTCATGTGGTTTCCCTTCAAAGTGATGCTGGATACGGAAAAAGTTTTTTAGCCCTTGGTGCCGCCCTGTACCTCACGTTGGAAAAAAAGAGGTACGATAAAATTTATGTGATCAAGCCGATGATTGAAATCGGCCAGAAGCTTGGCTACCTACCCGGTAGTGTCGAAGAAAAGATGGAACCCTATATACGATACATTTCCGACCTTATTTTAAAGCTTCACACACTGCGTCCTGCTACCAGAGTTATCGTCAACAGCGAAGTTTACCCCATTCAGTTCAATCCCAAGCGATTCAAATTGCTTCCGTTGACCTATATCCGGGGGATGAACATTGAAAATGCCGTTGTGATTATAGATGAAATTCAGAACATGTCTCGTGCCGAAGTGCGCGCCCTGCTCTCACGTATGGGAGAAGGGGTCAAGTGTATCTGTCTGGGAGATACACGCCAGGTGGATCATCCCTATTTAAACGTTGAAAATAACGGAATGAACTGGGTAGTCAATAAGTTTAAAGGGAACAACATTTACGCCCATCTCGTACTGAAAGGGAGCCAATCCAGAGGGCCAATCACTGATCTGGTAATCAAATCGGGGTTGTGACTGGGATTTTCTAATGTCTTGATCTATTTAATACTCCCTATATGCTACTTTCTATAAATTATCATATCCGACCATACATGTAGACATCCTCCGAATTTCCTTTTCGGTCTTCATGCCTTATCTCTCTCATATCCACTTCCGAAAATTGCTGGTCAGAAGGTACCATGATTGAAAATCTTATTCAAACATGATAAGCAACCATCTGAAAGGATGTGCTTATTGTTCACTGTATCAGTAAGTTATTAAAACCCGCAGTAGAAGTCAAAGAAAAAGGTTTGCTGACTTGATATGCTTTATCTAAGGTCCCATTTTCGGCTGTTGTTAATCATTCTTTTTTTAACTGGATTTGCTTATGGGGCCACACTGAACATGATATAGATACCAGGCTGAGAGAAGGAAAAATAATTGTCAGTTTCCAAAATGTAGAGGGAACGTAGGTAAAAAAGGGGACGGTAACCAGGGTTATAAACGTTCCATCTGAAGTTGGACCGCCCGGTCCATGCACTATATACGAATCGATCATGGTAATGTGAGTTTGATGGAATGGAGGGAGTAAGCTTTAACCGCATGAAACATCTATCTGCTTTTATCTCAAAAATGGAAAAAGAAGGGATTTCACCTCTGGTCATAAACACATTTTCCTATTATTATAAAAAAGTCGTTGAAGGTGAAACCGGTCTTATACTTGACAGGGACATAGACCCTGTTGATAAAGATGAACTTAAAGATGCAAACAGCCTGGAAAGCTGGACGGCTGCCGGAAAAGAGGCTTTTAAGCATGCGGTGAGGATCATCTTAAACGGCGGCCTGGGTACCAGCATGGGTCTGACCGGTCCCAAATCTCTGGTTAAGGTTAAAGACGGTCAAACCTTCCTCGAAATCATATTACAGCAGGCGGAATACAGCCAGGTAAAGCTTGCCCTGATGAACAGCTTCAGTACCCATGAAGATACCCTTTTGGCCCTGTCAAAAATAGACCCGCCTATTGTTCCGCGGATTTTCCTCCAGCACAAGTTTCCCAAAATACTGCATGAAGGGCTAAGCCCTGCAACCTGGCCGGAAAAGCCGGAATTGGAGTGGAATCCGCCTGGACACGGAGATGTGTATACAGCCCTGTATGCCTCCGGTATGCTTAAAACCCTTCTTGAAGAGGATATTCGGTATGCCTTTATATCCAATTGTGATAATCTAGGCGCCGGCATGGACGCGTCTCTGTTGGGCTACTTTGCTGAAAATAATTATCCCTTTATGATGGAGGTTGCACAGAAAACACCGGCGGATTTAAAAGGGGGGCACCTGGCACGCCAAAAAAACGGACGATTGATACTCCGTGAAATCGCTCAATGCCATGAAAATGAACGAGGCGCTTTTGAGGATATCCGCCGCTACAGATTTTTTAACACCAACAATATCTGGGTCAACCTGAAGTTCTTAAGCGATCTTATCGAAAAAGATAAAGCCATTCGCCTTCCCATGATTTTGAACCCGAAAACATTAGACCCGAGGAATGAGGACAGTCCAGGTGTCTTTCAGATTGAAACGGCCATGGGGGCCGCTATTTCACTTTTTGCAGGTGCAACCGCGGTTAAGGTTCCCAGGTCGAGGTTTTTCCCGGTTAAAAAATGCAATGACCTGGTGGCGGTGCGTTCCGACTGTTTTGTTTTTTCTAGGCAAAAAAACCTTATGATCAACCCTGTTAGAATGCTTAAGCAAAAACCGGACACCATAAAAATAGATCTTGACCCAAAATATTACGGGAAAATTGAACTTCTGGAACAAAGGTTCAAAGATGGCGTTCCATCTCTGGTGGACTGTGAATCACTGACCGTTGAAGGTGATGTGTTTTTTTCCAAAAATATAAGGATTAAGGGCGAAGTTAAAATAACAAACAGCAAAAACTCACGGGCAGATATCAAGGAAGGGTCGGTTATACAGGGAGTCCTTAATTTGTACCCTAAATGAGCGTAAACAAAACTGAGAACTTGTATAAAACACCTCATTTATAGCTTTTTTTAAGCGACAAGCGGCTTGCTTGCAACTCTTGCATCAGTGAAATATAAATTATCAAAAA